>CAYFJU010000013.1:0-48086 GCA_964343505.1 uncultured bacterium | reverse complement strand
AAAGATAAGGGAACCGGTGCCTCAATTGGTACTATTTTAACCGGACAGTACTGATGCGTGGGAAAAGACAAAAGTGAGTCAACAGGATGAAAAGCCATGGGGTTGGGCCGATATGCATCCGGTGGGTCACATTTCTATTCCTTCGGTAGGTCTCTCATCTATTGTACTGGATAATATATCCGGGGAAGCACTTGCTTTTGGCCCCGGTCATTTATCCAATTCAGCTACACCCGGTAAGTCTGGAAATATTGTTATCGCCGGGCATCGGGATAGTTTTTTCCGTTCCCTAAAAGAAATAAAAAAAGGTGACATCATTAAACTGGAATCAAAATATAATACCCAGTATTATGACGTAATGGAAGTTGTACCCACCCATGCGGACGATATTTATTGGGTAGAGGATACGGATTATGACTGCATTACACTCATTACCTGCTATCCATTTGATTATATAGGGGAAGCAAAAGAGCGATTTATTGTGAGGGCAAGATTGGTAGAGTGAAATTTAGTGCCCCAAAGATTAAAGCAGTTACGAAATAATATCAATGGACTTAGTATAAAAAAGTGAACATTGAGTTAAGCTGGCGCCCCCACCAAAGCCTAAAAAGAAAATTGGGTTTTAAATGAGAAAATTCAACCAAAAACATGGTCATATCTGAGCAACATTTCTTGTAAGTTCTGCCCCATATTTAAAATAAAAGAATTATAGTTTTGAAAAAATTAAAGGAAACATTATGAACAAAAAACATAAAATCGTGGCCAGAAAACATCGTAAGAATAGAGAAAGATTAAAAGCGCTTAAACAAGCATCCATTTCTTCCGGGCAGAAAACGGAAGGTAAAGCAGCCCCAAAAACAGAAGCAAAGGCGGCTAAAAAAACAACTGCAAAGGCCACCACGGCCGCTAAAAAGAAACCCGCTGCTAAAAAGACAACTGCAAAAGGGGGCACAAAAAAGCCCGCTGCTAAGAAATCTGACGCATGAGCGGTTTCCTGAATGATAAAATTCGCCTGGGAATTGGTTTTGTATTCATTCTCGGCGCGATTGGATTTTTCATTTATGGATGGATGGAACGGAGCGACGGGAATCCATTCAGCCAATTATGGATGTTGGCCATTATCATATTGTTAGGCGCTATGGTACAGCTGCAAAAAATTGGCGGGGGTCAAAAGAAAAGTCGACAAAAAGATGATTGATCCCCAACCATGCGTTCAGCCGTAGCTGAATATTTAAATACATACAACACGTTTGAATTATTCGGGCCGTCCCATTGGGCGGCCATTTTTTTATTTTTATTTTTGGCCATTTGGCTGCCCTGGTATGCCAGGAAATATTTAAGTCCAACAACTCAGGAAAAAGTAGGGTGGGCATTGGGTATTCTGATTTTTGTCAATTTTCCTATTTGGGTGCTACTTGAAATATTGGGTGGTTCCTTTGATGTAAAACTGCACCTCCCGTTTCATCTTTGCCGCTTTGCAAACCTCCTCATGCCATTGGTCATGATGAAAAGAAATAATTTTGTCTTTCAAATTCTTTTCTATTGGGGACTTTCAGGTATGTTCCAGGGGATGGTTACGCCGGATATTGTTCAGGACTTTCCCCATTTTCATTATTTCCGTTATTTCGTCGGTCACCATTTGATGATTGTTGCATTGATCTATGCAGTTGTGGTTTATGATATGCGTCCAACGCTCCGAGGATTGAAACATGCCTTCATTGGGCTCAACCTGTTTTTGGCGATTTCCTTTTTTGCCAATATTATTCTGAATGCCAATTATTTCTGGATTATGGGAAAACCACCTATGGCCTCACTCTTGGATTATATGGGCCCTTGGCCATGGTATATTTTGACCGGTGAATTGGTGGCGCTGATCCATTTTGGTGCCGCCTATTTAATCTATTTATTCATTCAAAAAAGGATGACAGTTGGCAGACCTTAAGTCCATCAATCCTGCCAATGGAGAGTTGGTAGGGACTTATCCAGAAATGTCGTCGCAGGAGGTTACCCAGGTAATTGCTGACGTGAATATGGCCTTTGATTCATGGCGCCAATTGGCCATCAGAGAACGGTGCCAGTATTTCCGCCAATTGGCTGATATTCTCAGACAAAGACAAAATGAATTTGCCCGTCTCATGGCACTGGAAATGGGAAAGCCTCTGGCACAGGGAAGGGCCGAGATTGAAAAGTCAGCACTGGGGTGTGAGTATTATGCGGATTATGGTCCCGACTTTTTAAAAGAAAAGCATATCGAATCGGATGCCAGCGAAAGCTATATATCCTTCCAACCATTGGGTGTCGTATTGGCAGTGATGCCCTGGAATTTTCCCTTCTGGCAGGTGTTCCGATTTGCTGCGCCGGCCATGATTGCCGGGAATGTGGCCGTGCTGAAACATGCATCCAATGTGCAGGGGTGCGCTGATGCCATCGAAGGCCTTTTTCTTGAAGCGGGCTTTCCTCAAAATGTTTTCCGAAATTTGACCATAAGTTCGTCAATGGTTTCAGAAGTCATTGAAAATCCAATGGTGAAAGCAGTCACTTTAACCGGTAGCACTCCGGCGGGAAAAGCAGTGGCGCAAAAAGCAGGGTCAGTCCTGAAAAAAACTGTTCTGGAATTGGGCGGGAGTGATCCCTACGTTGTCTTAAAGGATGCAGATTTAGACCAGGCTGTAGCGGCTTGTGTAACGGGTAGATTGCTGAATACAGGGCAAAGTTGTATCGCTGCCAAACGATTTATCGTTGATGCTTCAATCAAATCAGAATTTGAAAGCAAAATCACTCATGCCATGAAATCCCAGTCGGTTGGCGATCCCTTTGATGATAATACCACTATCGGCCCAATGGTCAATATTTCTGCCAGGGATGAATTGAAATCCCAAGTGAGAGCGAGTGTTAATAAAGGGGCGAAGGTCCTATTTGATAATGTTGTGCCGGAAGTGCCCCATGGTGCCTATCATCCCGTGATGGTCCTAACTGATGTAAAACCGGGAATGCCTGCATTTGACGAGGAATTGTTTGGACCTGTGGCATCCATAATTTCAGCCAAAAATGAGGAAGAAGCTTTGGCATTGGCCAACCAAACACCATTTGGATTGGGCGCGGCCGTCTTTACTTCGGATATTGAGAAAGGGCGGAAAATTGCCGAAAGCCAGTTGGAAGCAGGCGCGGGATTTGTAAATGATTTCGTTCGTTCTGACCCTCGTTTACCCTTTGGCGGTGTGAAAGAATCCGGATATGGAAATGAATTGTCATCCTACGGTATATTAGAATTCATAAATATTAAAACAATCTATATTCGATGAAAATTTTATTGATAACAATTATCATGGCATCCGGTTTGTTTGGGCAAATTCTGGAAAAGCAAAATAAGCTTCTCTGGGACGGTACCGATTGGGCCCATGTTTCCAGTCGAGTGGATGGGAATCCTGAAATGACATACAGGATTAAATCGGCCTATCTTAGCGGTATTTTGGATGGCCGGCTTTACTATTACCTGAAAGCCTGGGGAGAGCAGCAGGCTTTTGCGGACAGTTTATACGGCGACAGGGTGGACTATATGACGCGTCGTGAAACGATCCGACAATTGGATCGGTTTTATGCTGAACCCTTAATGAATTATGTACCGGTTATTTCTGCTGTGATTATTGTCCATATGCAAGCCGAACAAGTATCCCAAAAAGTTGTGGATCAATATGTGGAGCAGACCAAATTCTGGATCAATCAACTCACCTTGGATATGGAGAGTAGGGGCATGCATGAATTGCTGAAAGAGAAGCAGGATAGGCATTCCAGAATAAAAAATAGGTAACCTCCTTCATGTCATCCTGAACCCCGCATAGGCGGGTGTGAAGGATCTCAAGTAAGTGTTGGTTTTAAAACTTTTGTTTGAGATTCTTCGCTACGCTCAGAAAGACAAACTCTTTTTCTCCTTCACCGCCTTTTCAGCCATAAGGATAAACCGGGTAGCGTTGGGGAAGTCCATACTTTTGTCAATTTTAATGAACTTTTCTTTTCCCTTATTGTCCTTATAAACAATGTCACGATTCAATTTATGATTTCCGAAACTGGGTATGGGCCAAACGAAATATTTACTGGGTCTAACATTGATAATCAAATCCAAATTGATAGTTTGATTTCTAATAAACCATCCGGAAATAATGAATTTATCTTCATGAATCTCAATCGTTCGTGTACTATCAAATAATAATAATTTTGAAAGTGGTACTAATAAAATAAATAATAGCAAGGATGGTATACCGGGAATAATTGAACTCATTTCGATGATGTCAATATTGACAAGGACAATTAGAATTCCCAAGGCGAGAAAAATCCCTCCTAACATGAATGAACCAACCTTATTACCAATTGAATAACCCACTCTAATTGGAAATTCCGTATTTTTAGATGGTGTATGGTTGTCATACCCAATTGAGAAATAATATGTGGAAAAGAGTCCCATCCATATACCAACAAAAATTGTTTCAAATATGATGTTAAAAATGGTCGGATCAAATCCTGCCGGAATAACATGATCTGTAAATAAGTATTTAAAAGCAGTCATAAATATCCCGAAGTAGAGGGACATCTTCATAAATTTAATATTTAATGCCTTATTAAATATTTTTGCAAATGTATGGGGATGATCAACCGATTGTACCGCCTTTTTTGCCGCTTCATCTGTACTCATTCCGGATTCAGTAAATCCATCCATCAATTCCAGTAAATGGGATTTTATTTCCAATATCCTCGGCAATCTCACTTTACGGTTGCCTAAGAGTTTAGAATCCAATTCAATTAAATATTCATCAATGGGTCCGACCCCTGTTAAAGCATTTGGGTCTATGGTGCGCCCGGGGATTCTGAGTATTTGTTTTAAAAATGTCATGATGGGTCTATATAGGTATTAATAATTGTTTTAATTGATTTCCATTCTTCGATCCGGGAATCAAGAAGTTCTCGTCCGGTATCAGTTAAACGATAATACTTTCGGTCAGTCCCTCGATCTCCCGGCATCCAGAATGATTCTAAAAACATCTTTGTCTCTAAGCGGTGGAGAATGGGATACATTGAAGATTCTTTCAGGACCATTGGCCCTTGGTCCAAGATGCCATTGATTTTCTGGAATATGCCGAAGCCATAATTATCGTCTTCGGACAACACTTTGAGGATCAGGGTGTCCAGCAATCCTTTTAACACTTGCTTATCGTAACGTTTGAACATGGTTGATATTATAATTATTATACATTGCAATACAAGGCTTATAATAAAAGGATAAAATTATTGTATGGATGTGGATTGCAACGATGAGGATACGAATCGTTGCATCTTTATCGTAAAGAAATGATTCAATTCCTTCATCATTTCACACCAATAATTTTGCCTTTTATTGAACTAAATCGTTCCTCTATTGTTGTAATTTGTAATCCATTTTTTATTCAATAATCATGACTGAAACCCAATTCCACCAAATTCTTAAAAAACTGGATGACCATTTTCGGCCGGTGCAGATCGGTTCCAATGATGGTCAATGGCTTGCCGTTGGCAAATTGGTTGATGGAACATCAATCAAAAAGTTGGAATCCATTTTAAAGAATGAGTCATGTCAGTATTCAGTGATGGCCAAAGATGGCCAGATCTATCTGAAGATTAGTGAATCAGAAGAAAAAGTCGTTTTACGCATTCCAAAAATTCCCCGCATTCATTGGGTATTATTTTTACTGACGATTTTCACAACTCTCATGGCCGGCGCCATGATGGAAGGCGCCCGAATTTGGGAAAACCCCATAGAAATATTTAAAGGATTCCCATTCTCACTAACCTTAATGCTGATTCTTGGCACCCACGAATTCGGCCATTACTATTATGCCCAGAAACACAGGGTTGATGCTACGCTGCCTTATTTTATTCCCGCGCCGCCATTTCTGTTTTTGATCGGAACCTTTGGCGCCTTCATCAAAATTAAATCACCGATTTACCGTAGGGATGCCTTGCTGCAAATCGGCGCTGCGGGACCCATTGCCGGGTTTATCATTGCCGTTCCCGCATTAATTATTGGCCTCTTACTTTCTGATGTGGTTGAAAAATCGGATATCCAGGGCGCCTTGATGCTGGGGGATTCCATCCTCATGAAAATCCTCACTTTAATCACACACCCGGGATTATTGGAGACACAAGATATTATGCTTCATCCGGTGGCATTTGCCGGTTGGATCGGTCTTTTGGTCACCATGCTCAACCTTTTGCCCATCGGTCAACTTGACGGCGGCCATGTAGCTTATGCTATGCTGGGCGAAAAACAGGGCCTCATCGCCAAGGCTGCTTTCGTAGCCTTGATACCACTGAGTTTGCTGTCATTGAACTGGCTGGTTTGGGGAATCCTGATACTGATCTTGATGCGCTCCACCAAGCATCCGCCCATCCAGGATATTCATTTACCTCTTTCGAAGGATAACCGAATGGTGGGCTATGCCTGTTTGATCATTTTTATTCTCTGCTTCATTCCGGCGCCGTTTAGGATTTAATGCGAAAAATCAGTCTATTCCTGATACTTATGGGCGGACTCTTTGCCCAGGTTCGTGTGGGCGAAATGAAATCCATCACATCGTCACTGGATGTACAATCGCTCATTACCTCAGGAGATGAAATCATTTTAGCCACTGGAGGGGGATTAGCTGTATATAATTCAAATTCAGGAAATTATAAGGTATATACCAAAGACCATGGATTGGCCGATACGGATTTAAAAACCGTCCATGAAGGGCCCAAAGGGTTCATCTGGATTGGGAGTGATTCAGGCGTTCAGGTCTGGGATTTAACAAAAGAAAAACTCCTGGATTGGTTTCAACTGGACATTGAAGCAGTATCAGGATTTGTCACCTATAAAGACATGGTTTATAGTGCCATTAAACAAGCCGGTGTATGGGGATTCATGGAATTTATCCATGCCAACGATCGGGTCTATTATAGGGATTTTTATGGTCGAAACGATATCGGCCTGGTCAAGGATATCATTAAATTTGGTGATGAGCTTATTTTAAATACGGACCTGGGACTTGTTTCCGGGAATCCCCACCTGACCCATCCATTATTTTGGACTAATCCGTTCCCAAACTTAGGGAATACGGTGCTTGCCCTCAATGAGAAAAACAATGAAGTGGCTGTGGTGATACCGACTGCTGTTTATTCAGTTGCTTCAGGGGGGAGTCCTGTTATTTTGTTTGGAGATGATTCCAGGATAAACACAATCCATTCCATCGTGGTTCAGGGAGAAAGAAATTTTATGGCTGTTTCCGATTCATCTATTTTTCAGATAACCACCGATTCGATGGAAGTGAAGTTCTCTGATTCCGGTTTTCATTTTAATGATATTGAAATGAATAATGGGAAATCACTTATGGCAACCAGTCTCGGGTTTGCCACATTTGATGGTACAACTTTATTACATATAGCCGGGAATGAACCCATAGTTTCTGTTCCCCAGGTTATATCCATAACTTCGATTGATCATTTGATTCTGGCTGGGGAAAAAGGCGTATCCCTAAAACAGCGCACCGCCTGGTTTAATGGATCCACGGAATCTGTCCCAACTGGATTTGGAAGTAAAATCAATCTTGTTTCTCTGAGTCATGATGTGGGTACAATTATTTCGGAAATCATCGTCGCAAATGAGATGGTTTATTTAGGCTTAGGCCAGTCTAAATCTGGTGGTGTATTGAGGACTGGTCTAATAAATGGTGGACTAATAACAGATATTATTTCATATCCGAAGCTTGTTCCAGATTCCAGTAGTACCGATCCTGTGTATATTATTCTCGGCATTGCCAGTGACAAAAAGGGTAATCTTTGGGCGATTTCATCTAACAAGGCCGGGAAACCACTCAGCGTTATTAATGGTAATCAATATCGTCATTTTTCAATTAATGAAAGCGGTGGTTTTTTGTCCAGTAAATCTCAATCCATCGCTGTGGATAATTTTAATAGAATATGGATCGGGTCACCTTCAGGGCTCGTCATGTATAAATATTCAGGGGAAGTTTTTAATCCATCCGATGAAGTATGGCATTCAGAAGAAGTCGATCCTGGTGGATTAAAGCGGTCTGTGTTTGATATCAATGTTTCATCCAAAAACCGCTTATGGATTCTGACACCCATCGGACTCATTTACAAGGATCTGCAAGTATCGGAGACCAATCCTATAAGCCAAACAGGGCCGCAATCAAATGCTGGAGATATATTTCCTTACTTTCCCAATGTTGCTTTCGATGAGTCCTCTCGCATCCGGTTCGATCCCAGGGGCAATGTATGGGTGACCTCCGAAACGGATGGTATTCATATTGTCACTGAAAATGGCGAATACTGGCCCGACATCAATGGGCTGAATGAATCCAACAGCAATCTTTTGTCAAACCATGTGAGTGATGTGACTTTTGACACGGACAAAGGATTAGCCTACATCGCCACGGATAATGGCGTCAGCGTAATCCGCATCCCCTTTGCGGAAGAAAAAAAATCCTATAATGCTGTAACCATTTTCCCCAGCCCCTTTCGTATCCCCAGTTCAAAACCCATGACAGTGGATGGATTAAAAGATAACAGTTCACTCAAAATCATGACCTTGAATGGGGAAGTGCTGCGGACGATAAATAATTCTGAAGTCCAGGGATACCAGGCCTATTGGGACGGGAGGGACCAATCGGGAAAATTCGTTGGTACCGGTGTTTATCTCATTGCCGTATATGATAAAAAGGGCGCATCTTCGTTAGAAAAGGTAGCGGTAATTAGAGAATAAAAATGCTGATAAAAACAGTAATCACTATAGCCAAAATTATTATCGGAACCCTGTTGGTTATAATCGGTATTATTGGCGGATTCATTCCCATTTTCCAGGGATGGATATTTGGCATCCCGGGATTGCTGCTACTGGGAAGTGTGTTCCCTCCGATCAAAAGGTGGACTCACAATATGATGGAAAAAGCGAAAAAAAAGATGAAGCGCTAAGCTTTTGAAAGGGCCTGGTCTAAATCCCAAATAATATCGTCCGAATTTTCCACACCCACCGATAAGCGGATCATTTTTTCTGTAATACCCATGGCCTTTTTTTGATCCACGGGAACATCGGCATGGGTCATGGTATAAGGGTGCTCGGCCAGGGATTCTGTCCCGCCGAGACTCACGGCCAACTGGATCAGCTTCAGATTGTTCAACACTTTGAATGCTTCCGCTTCACCGCCAACAACGTCAAAACTCAACATAGCCCCGGCAGAGGAATACTGTTTTTTATAAATCTCATGTTGGGAGGTGTCTTCCGGAATAAAACCGAGATAAAACACCTTTTCCACCTTATCATGATTGATCAGGAAATCCGAAACTTTCGCTGCGTTCTTCATCTGGATTTCCATCCGTGCCTTCAATGTTTCTAAACTGCGCATGAGCAGCCAGCCCGTCCAGGGACCGGCCATGTTCCCGAGAAAAGTTCTGAGTCCCTTGATGCGCTGAATCACCTCATTGGATCCAAGGACAGCCCCGGCAATGAGATCACTGTGGCCGCCAATATATTTGGTCGTCGAATATATAACAATATCAGCTCCATGTTTGAGGGGATGAGACCAGAGCGGCCCCATATAGGTATTGTCCACGGCGATTTGAACGATATGATCATCGGAAGAATATTGATCCGCAATTTCGCGACACATGGCAATGTCCATCAGAGCGTTGGTGGGGTTTGCCGGCGTTTCCATATAAATGACGCCTAAACGGTCCTTCAATCCCGATACTTCGATTTTTTCAATGATTTCATCCTTGGTATGGTCAGCATGAATGCCAATGACGGTGATACCATATTTTGTCAGAAAGTGATTAATAAAATGATCCGTGCCACCGTAGAGCGGTTTGCTATAAACGAGCAGGTCGCCCGGTTTTAAATATTCCAAAAGAACAGTCGCGATGGCCGACATACCGCTTTCAAATACAGCGCAGGCTTCCGCTTCATCCCATAAACACAGGCGGTTTTCAAGGATTTCCAGATCGGGGTTATTGAGGCGGCTGTATATGAGGCCCAAGTTTTCATCCGGTTCTTTTTCCCGCAGTCCATAGGCCACTTCAAAGAAAGCTTTCCCCTCTTCGGCGGATTTAAATGCAAATGTGGATGTTTGAAAAATGGGGCATTTCACCGCTCCTTCAGACCATTCGGGTTGATATCCATAGGACATCATTAAACTTTCCGGTTTAATGCTTTTGGGCAGGTCTTTCTTAAGCATGATGATTTCCCCCCTTATTTTTGTTCTATGTATTCCGGCATAATACCAAATTCGGATTCCAATTCCTCGGCAATATTTTTAATCATATCTTTTCGCACCATATGAGGCAAGAAGGCGGATTTGATGGCAACAATGGTCACTTCCCGGAAATCATGCAGTGTAAATCCAAATAAATCCCGGGCTACACCAAATTCTTTTGTCAGTGTCGTGTCAGAAATAAGACGGTTGTCCGTGTTTAATGTCACCCGAATGCCCTGGTCATAGTAGAACCGGAAAGGATGCTGTTTCAAGGATCGCACTGAATAGGTATGCCAGTTGGATGTGAGACAAACTTCCATTGTGATGCGGTGATCATTCACATAATTCATTAGATCTTTATCTTCTTTCAGCCTTGTCCCGTGACCGATGCGGTGGGCGCCGCAATAGTGAACGGCCTGGTGAATGGATGCGGGGCCAAAGGCCTCCCCGGCATGGATGGTGGCGTTAATGTTGTGATTAAGAATCATGTAAAATGCTTCACGGTGATCTTTGGCAGGAAAGTTTTCTTCCGCCCCCGCCAAGTCAAAACCCACTACACCCTTGTTTTTAAAGCGTACACATAGATCCGCAAGTTTGAGGGAGGCTTCCGGGGATATATGGCGGATACCACAGACGATAATTCCCGACTTCACTCCGAAATCCTTCTCACCTTTTTTCAACCCATCACGAACCGATTTCACCGCTTCTTCGAGGGTCATTCCTTTGGAGGTATGCAGAATGGGTGAATAACGCACTTCGATGTATCGGACATTCTCTGATGCCACATCTTCGATGAGTTCGTAAGCGATGCGTGTCAGGGCATCGGGGGTTTGCATGACACTGAGGGTGATGTCAAAACGGGCGATATATTCTTCCAGGGTGCCCCGTTTCTTTCCGATGGAAAGAATATTTTTAAGTGTGCTGGGATCAGAACTGGGCAGCGACACTTTGTGCCGCCGCGCCAATTCAAGAATGGTTTCGATTCGCAGACAACCGTCCAGATGGCAATGGAGCTCCACCTTGGGGAGCTTTTTCAGGAGGCTGTCTGAAATCTTCACCGAATTATTTTTTCGATACGGATTTATAGAGCCAGTACATTACGCCAATGAAGAGGATGGGGCCAACGAATCCAAATCCGCCAAAGTGCGGCCACCAGTCTTTTTGTCCGGTAAGGAAAATAGGTACGGCCACCAGGATACCCATCAATGCTTCCCCAGTAATTAAACCGGAGGACATGAGCAATCCTCGTTTTTCTGAGGATTCAGATCCGCCCGCATTTTTACCGAGATGATTGATCATACCGCCTAAAAAGATTGGGACTGTTAAAGTAATCGGTAAATAAATCCCAACAGCAACCGCCAGAACAGGAACGCGGAAATCGGATCCAATTTTTTCTTGTCTTAAATCAATCAGAATAAGAATAATGGCAATCACACCGCCAATGTAAACAAAGGCCCAAGGTAGATTGCCCGTGAATACACCATCAGCCACGGACTTCATCAACGTAGCTTGGGGCGCCGAAAGGGTGGGTGAACCAATTGTATAAGCAGTATGGAGTATATCCAGGACCAATCCTAGGACAACAGCCGCCGAGACGGTACCGACAATCTGCATTACCTGCTGTTTCCACGGCGTGGCGCCGACGATATGACCGGCTTTCAAATCCTGGAGGTTATCACCGCCGATGGCTGCCGCACAGCAGACCACCGCACCGACCATAATTGCACTGGCCGCCCCCACACCGGATCCGGTGCCAAGAATGGCTAATAAAAGTAGGGAAGCGAACAAAATTGTTGCAATGGTGACACCTGAAATTGGGTTATTGGATGACCCGACCACACCGGCCATGTAGGCCGCAACGGCTGAGAATAAAAACCCAAAAACCATCATGACAACTGCTAATAAAGCGGCGATTCCCATTGATCCGATAATGTCCAAGTACAGCAAAAAGACGGGGACCAGTAAGGCCACCAAGGCGATGCCCACATAATTGATTGGCATATCCCGTTCTTCCAAAGGAATATCCCCGTCAGTAGTCCGGTGTTTGACCGCATCGAGACTGGCTTTTACGCCTTTAATGAGCGGTTTAAAAAGTTTAATCAGGGACCAGACACCGCCCACGACCATAGCGCCTACGCCAAGGTAGCGGATTTTAGAATTCCAAATGTTCCAAGCGGAATCCAAGGCGTCCCCTTCAAAACCAACCATGGCTGAATAAATCGGAATAGCCACCGCCCAGGAGATCAATCCACCGGCAACGACGAGAATACCGATATTGCGCCCGACAATATAACCGACGGAAATCAGGGCCGGGGACAAATCTGTACCAATACCAAAAATAGATTTCCCCACCGCTGCAGCGCCAGCCATTTCAGCGTGCCACATAGCAAATCCCTGCTGACAAACCTTCATCACACCGCCGACCAAACTGGCGATACCGATTGTTTTCAATCCACCAGAACCATCATCAGTGGCGCCTTTTCTTGCTTTATCACCGGCTCTCAACACCTCTGCCGTTGCTACACCTTCAGGATATTTCAATTTAGCTGTGACGATCAAAGCACGGCGTAGGGGGATTGTAAACAACACCCCAATCACACCACCTATGGCAGCGATCTTGGCCACTTCAAAATAATCAAACGTATTCCAATAACCTAACAGGACTAAGGCCGGGATGGTGAAAATGACACCGGCAGCCAGGGATTCACCGGCAGACGCGGCGGTCTGGACAATATTATTTTCCAGGATATTGGACTTTTTAAACAGGGCTAGGACACCCATGGAAATGACTGCCGCGGGAATGGATGCAGATACGGTCATCCCGGCGAAAAGGCCGAGGTAGGCATTGGCGCCGGCCAGGATCATGGATAGGATCACACCGAGGAATAATGCCTTAATTGTAATTTCAGGAAGTTGGTTGTTAGACATGAATTTTCCTTATTTATTTGGTGGCGAAGGTAGGGGGATTGGTAAGAATTATACAAGCAGAAGGGTGCTATGTGTTTCAGCAGAACGTCGGATTGTGTGATAGTTGAATTCATTCTTCAAAAATTTTTATGAAATTGGCAAATAATGTCATAAATTGCCAATAATACAGAAGGACTTAATATGATAGCTACTTTAGATAAATTTGGTCGCGTTTTGATTCCAAAAAAGCTTCGAGAACATTTAGGAATTGCAATTAACTCATCAATAAATATCATTGATGAAGGGAATCGAATTGTCATCGAGCCAGTGATTGAAAATTCACCCATTGTTGATAAAGATGGTATTTTGGTTTTTACAGGCAAAATTCAAAATGATTTAGAAAATGAAATTGGGTTAAATCGTAGACGTCGAATGAATAAAGTCTTAGGCTTTTGAGTCACAGTTTGAAGGTTTTGTTTGATACATCAACTTTAATCGCTTCAATAATTGAATCGCATCCTAAACATGAAATTGCGTTGTCATGGCTAAAAAGAGCAAAAAACAAAGAATTTAATGCGATTGTTTCGGCTCATTCACTTTTAGAAATTTATAGCGTTTTAACAACTGCACCATTTAAACCTAAAATTTTACCTGTAATAGCAAAAAAGCTAATTGACATAAATATCAGGAAAAATTTCAATACAGTACTTTTAAGTTCGAATGAATATTTCGCCCTGATTGATTTTTTATCTTCAAACGGATTTAGAGGCGGAATAGTTTATGATGCATTGATTTACGCGTGTGCAAGAAAATCTAAAGTTGATAAAATTGTTACTTCAAATGTAAAGGATTATACACGACTAAATAATGATAATTCTATTGATATTATATCAATATGACATAATATTGTCTGGTAATTTGACGGGAAAAGGCAAAGGTTTCTTTGGAGGATTTAATAATTCCTTTTAATTTACGGCGTCCATTGGGGTGCTGTTTTGAACCAGATCGAAACGGCTGAGAATAGACCCAAGAACCTGATCTGGATAATGCCAGCGTAGGGAGTATCAACACATGAAATACGTACGCCTTTTCTATTTAATTACACTCTTAATCCTGTCCCAACTTTTTGCCCAATCCATTGCGGTAAGCGGCATCATCGTGGACATTGAATCCCAGTCCCCCCTTGCGGGAGTCAATATCGTTTCCGGTGAAACGGGAACCGCTTCTGATGAAAAAGGAACTTTCTCACTTACCGTCGAGGAAGTTTCTGAAATATCCTTTTCTTTTATTGGATATAAAACAATCACCACAAAGCCCCGACCAAGTATGACCATTAATTTGGTTCCAACTGTTCTGGAAGGGGATGAGGTTACAGTCAGTGCAACAAGGGCTGTAGCCGGTGTAACTCCGGTATCTTTTTCCAATCTTACAGCCAAAGAGATCGAAACCCGCTTTACTACAGAGGATGTACCCATGATCCTCGCTTCCGAGCCGGGAGTCTGGGCTTACAGCGAAAGCGGGAATGGGACCGGTTATTCCTATGTCTCTATCCGCGGTTTTGACCAGAGCCGTATCGGTGTAATGATTGACGGCGTTCCCCTAAACGATAATGAAAGTCACCAGGTCTATTGGGTGGACCACGGCGATCTTTTGGCTGATGCTAAAGATGTGCAGATCCAGCGCGGGATCGGGAACAGTCTTTACGGATCATCCGCTTTTGGTGGATCGATTAATGTGAATACACAGATTGCCAGTGACAAAAGGGAGATCAAGGCGTCTTTTGGTTCCGGAGATTGGAATACGACCAAGTACAGCGCACGCTACCGTTCCGGGCAGGACTTAGGAAAAGACTTGAGTCTGACCGTCCGTGCTTCCCAAATTGATTCAGACGGTTACCGGGATAATCACAATTCAAAACAAAAAGGTATGTTTTTCGGTTTGGAACACCGTGGACAGAAATTCACCAACAAATTCCGGGCCCACATCGGTTATGAGAACACCCAACTCCTTTGGGATGGTATTTACATGACCGATATCAAGGATCGCACCAAACGCCGTGCCGGCTATAAGGCCTACACAGATGATTTTCTGCAGCAGATCTATTCTCTGAATACAACTTCTCGCCTGCGAGATGATCTGTTTCTCAGGTATATAACCTATTTTGTCACCGGGAAAGGGTACTACGAAGTATTCAAGACCGGCCGTGATTATTACTCTTATAACTTGGATGTAAACAACCAGTACACCGATGCTGAGGAACAAAACATGTCCACGGACCTATTGCGCCGGAAGTGGATCGATAACAACTATTTTGGCTTCGTTCCAACATTTACCTGGAAATATCAAGGTCTCCGAACCGATGTGGGTGGCGAGATGCGCTGGTATACCGGTGACCATTATGGTGAAGTAACCCAATTTTCTGACGCAAATTTAGTCGCTTCCATTGGTGACGGTTGGTATCGATATTACAGATATGTAGGCAAAAAGAGGTCCCTCACAGCGTTTGCCCATTTTGTCTGGCATCCGGAAAATCAGCCCTTCACCATCATGGCGGACTTCCAGAACCAGAATCATAAATGGACCTTGGATCAGGAAACTATCGGCCATGCGGCGGGACATCAGTTGTCCGCTGATTGGAATTTCTTCAATCCCCGCATGGGAATGATCTGGGAGTTTGGAGATTCCATGCACGTATTTGTGAATTGGGGTAAGGCCCAAAAAGAACCGGCGGACAACCAGATCATCAATGCCGATGATGTATGGAGTAAGCCTGTCATGGCGGCGGCCGAAGTAATATCCGATTTAGAAATGGGTATGGATTTTACCTTCAGCAAAGGCCGGGCGCGGTTTAATGGATATCATATCAAGTATCTCAACGAACAACTCAAAAATATTGACGTGGAGCAGGAAGGGGAGTATGATTACTACTCCGCCGATTCAACCGATCATATGGGCTTTGAATGGGAGGCCGCTTTCACCTTTAACCCTCGCTGGAGTCTTTCAGCCAATGGTGCTTTGATCATGAATTATTTCACCGATGGAAATAGTTTGCCCAATATTCCGGCTACATTGTTTAACCTTTCCGTGAATTACCGTCCAAAACAGAATCTTCTTTTGTTCGCGCACTGGAAAAGGGTTGGCCACATGTACGTGGATAAGGCCAATACAGATCCGGCCGGTATGATTGATCCCTATGGTCTTTTGGATCTTGGCGCCAAATATAATTGGGGCCGTTTAGAGGCCATGGTGAAGGTCAACAATGTCTTTGATAAACTTTATTCTACCTTCGGTTATGGATATGAGTGGGATGGATACCACGCCTACTTTTGGCCCGGCGCACCGCGCAATTCATTCGTCAATATTTCATATACATTTTAATTTGATTGTAGGGGACACCGATCGGTGTCCCCGTCAATTTTAATTCATAAACCGACTGGCAATCCGCCAGGCCAAGCAGTTCAATTCTGACAACTCCCTGTTAAATAAAAGGATTGACTGTTTCGACAAATCCATATTTTTGTCCAGCGTTTAAATCTTCAGTATACAGGATCGTAGCCAGGCTTGTTTCTGCTGCCTGCAGAATTAATGCGTCCCAAAAAGATAATCCGAACTTGGTTTGTTTCCTCACCGCTTCTTTTATTATTTCCGGGGTAACGATAATAATGTTCAGCGCGCTGATTGATTCTAAAGCCGTGAGGGCCATTTCCGGTTCTATCCCTAATTTTTTGGTGGCTACAACATAGAACTCCTGTAAAACCTGGGTTGAAATTTGTCCATTACCCGATCCCATGGCTTCAGCAATAATTGCCTTTGCGATTTTCTGTTTATTTTTGGCCGCCTTGTCAAAAGCATAAACTAAAATATTGGTGTCGAAGAAGACATGTTTAGATGTCATAAAGTCCTTCTCTTTTCCAGGGTTTTCCTTTTGAATCGCCTTCCAAGCGGTCAATTGTGTTCAAGAAAAAATCGATATCGCTTTTATTTTCTGATTCAGACACAACCGACTTTAAAAATGCCCTAACCATTTTATTTAAGGATGAATTATGGTCCTTGGCATATTTCCTGGCTTTTTCAATCAATTTTTCATCTGCCGATAAGGTAATATTCATAAGTACTCCTATACAGTGTGCACATAATATGTGCAAATTCTTAAAATTCCAATTTTAATTTTCGAAAATATAAAATGTTTCAGATTCGATTTATATCCAAGGTCGGGGGCGGATTATTGCGTCCCCTACTTCATAAATCGGCTGGCTATCCGCCGGGCCAGGCGGTTCAAATTACCGCCCCTTCCTGAATTCACCAGGATTGCCACAGTTACATCCTTTTCAGGATAATGGATCAGCATCGCCCGGCCGCCCACTGAACCGCCGGCATGGCCGATTATCTCATTGCGCCAGAAATCTTTTTGGTGGCGCCAGCCGAGGCCAAATTTTGTGGTTTTCCCATTGTTAAGGCGAAGTGGTCTTTGCAATTCAGCTAAAGCAGATTCGGATAAAAAGGATGATCCGTAAATGTTGTGAATGAAGTCCACCAAATCCGTGGTGGTGCCCACAAATCCGCCCCCGGCCCATTTATAACTGTTATCCACTTTCGGGGCCAGGACCGCCTTCCTTTTTTCAATAATATAAAATGAGGCGATCGGGGACAGGGTAGAGTCCCTATGTTCCGCCATGAGTGTCTCCATGCCTAAAGCAGTAAAAACTGTGTCTTCCATATAAGCGAGGAAATCAATTCCCCCGGCCCCTTCGATAATCGCACTCACCAGGTTCCATCCGTAGCTGCTGTAGCGAAACTTCGATCCTGGTTTATGAAGCAATGTATCATTTTCAAAAATTGTTAGTCCGCTCCCCACGTTAGGATAAAAGGTGTTATTGAGCATCTCATTCCCGCGATAGTGGCGGATACCTGCTAAATGACCCATGGTCTGTCTTGTGGTGATGGGCCAGCGCTTTTCCGGAAAAGTGGGAATATAGGTCTGTACGGGCGCGTCCAAATCCAATTTACCTTGGTCCAACAATCGGCCCACAGCGGCAGAGGTAACCGTTTTGGAAACACTGCCGATCCTGAAGCGCATATTCACCGTTACGGGAATATTTTTTTCAACATCAGCTAAACCAAAACCTTTCCTCCAGACAATCTTGCCTCCCTTGCCAACCGCAACAGAAAGTCCTGGTATTTTATGACTTTTCATAAACCGCTGAACCAATCGTTCGGCCTTGTCTTCCGGATCATTCCCAGCTGTGTATTTCCCGCCTACAGCGAGGATGAATAGTAATACTAGGATATAGATATTCTTGAGTTTTTCCATTTTAATCCCGATGGTATTTTCTGTTTTTTATGATGGAAATGGTGCGGTAGATCTGTTCCAATAGAAATACTTTTGCCATTTCATGGGTGAGGGTCATTTGAGAGAGGGAAAGGATCCTATTTGATTTTCGTTTCACATCATCGGTTAATCCCTCATGGCCGCCAATAATGAATGTGATCGGTTCAGGTCGGGATTTGAACAAAAGAGCCAATCCCCGCGAGGAGAGGGATTCCCCTTCTTCACTCATGGCAATGTTGTAAGATGAATTTTTATCGAGGTGTGCCAGGATGCGTGCACCTTCATTCTCGATGTTTGAATCTTTGATCTCAATTAATTTAATCTTGGCGTCGTGGCGAATCCTTTTTTCAAAATCCACTGCTAGGGCGGACAGGTTTTTATCTTTTAATTTACCAACCGAAAGGATTTTGATTCTCACTTGAGGTAGTCCGGAATAGATAGGGTTTCCGGAAGGAAGGGGTCAGGGATGAGTTCACCTTTGGTAAGAGCAAGGGGCAAAACGCCGGCCCAAACCGGGAGGTTATAATCCTCCTCTTCATCCCCTGGAGGCCCCGTGCGCACTTTGGCCGATGCCTCCTGCAGTGAGATTGATATGACCGTTGTGGCATCCAACTCTTTTTGATTGGGTTGGCGGGCATCGTTCCACCTGCCGGGGATGAGGTGCTCACTCACTGTTTTAAGTGCTTCCCATATTTCTTTTGGGTCTTCTACTTTTTCACCCTCACCAAAAATGACCACAGAACGGTAATTCAGTGAATGGTGGAAAGCTGATCGGGCCAGGACAATCCCATCCAGCAGGGTGATGGTTACACAAATATTATTTTTACCGGGGATGGCTTTTAACAGTCGACTGGCGGCGGATCCATGAATATAAAGCGTATCATCCTTACGGGCATGGATTGTGGGGATAACTATGGGACTTCCATTATGGTTGATCCCTACATGACAATACAGTGCTTCGTCAATAATGGGATAAATTGTCTCCTTATCGTAATAACCCCGATCGGGAATTCGGCGGACACGGGTACGGTCTGTTTTGAATGAATTCATTTTTCTTTTTGCATTATTGGTTTAAAAGTTAATTTGAATTTTGGCATGAATTTATGCTTAAGGCAAAAGTTTTGTCCATTATCATATTTCAATTTTCCATTAACTTTGGTGCTTCATGTCAGACAATAAATCCACCCGCAAACGCCTTTTTCTCATTGATGGCTATGCCCTGCTGTATCGCGCCCATTTTGCCATGATCCGGAATCCGCTGATCAACAGCAAGGGGATGCATACATCGGCATTATTTGGTTTCATAAATCAAGTACTGAAATTGCTTCGTCAGGAAAAACCTGATTATCTCATGGCCGCCTTTGATTCATCCAAAAAAACATTTCGCCATGAGCGCTATCCGGAATACAAAGCCACCCGCGAAAAAATGCCGGAAGAAATGCAGGAACAGCTCCCATATTTATGGAAATTGCTGGAAGCTATGCGCATTCCCACCTTGGAGCGGCCGGGGTTTGAGGCCGATGACATCATCGGAACTTTAGCCCAGCGCGCTGCTGAAAATGAATTGGACGCCTATATCGTTAGCGGTGACAAGGACTTCATGCAGCTCATCAATGATCATATTTTTCTCTATGCACCATCGGGACGGCAGGCCGAAATCAAGGTGTATGACCGGGAAGGGGTGATCGAAAAATGGGGCGTACCCCCGGAGAAAATTATCGATTTGTTGGGCCTCATGGGCGATTCATCGGATAATGTCCCCGGTGTCATGGGAGTCGGCGAAAAGACGGCTGTCAAACTTTTAAACGAATATGGAACACTTGAAAATGCCCTGGACCATGCCCATGAGGTGAAGAATAAACGCGCCCGGGAAGGGCTCCAGAATTGCCGTGAAGAAGCCATGTTGAGCCAGGAATTGGTCACAATCGAAACCAACATGGAGATCGATTCAGATTTTGCCTCAATGGCCACGGACGGTTTTGATGTGAATGCCTTGGATGAAATCTTTCGTGAATTGGAATTCCAGGCGCTTCAGACCCAGCTCAATGCCTTTCATGGCGAAGTACCCACCCAAGATGAACGGCCTGAAAAAGATTATAAGGTGATTTTAAATCAGGATGATCTCAATGCATTTGTTATGGGATTGAAAAAAGGAGCGTGGCTTTCCTTTGATTTAGAAACAACGTCTGTAGAACCAATGCTGTGTGACATAGTGGGATTATCTTTTTCAACCCAAGCAGATAGTGGCGTGTATATCCCCATTCAGTATAAAGAAAAAGAATCGAACAATTTCGGCGACAATGATCTAAAAGCCGTATTGGAATCATTAAAATCAATCATGGAAGATGAGTCCATTCCGAAAACAGGACAGAATGTCAAATTTGATACCCTGATCCTGAAACGCCATGGTGTGAATGTGAAAGGAATTCAGTTCGACACCTTATTGGCAGCCCATTTGCTGAAACCGGAATCCAGAAATTTGAAGTTGGATAACCTCAGCATGGAACATTTGAATTATCGCATGGTCCCAATTCAAGACTTGATCGGGAAAGGTCGCAACCAAATTTCCATGGCGGAAGTGGAACTTGAAAAGATCGAATTCTATGCAGCCGAAGATGCGGATGTCGCCTTTCAACTTACCCATATTTTTGAAAAAGAATTGAAGGAAGAAGGACTGGATCAATTCTATAAAGATATTGAAATGCCGCTGCTGCCGATTCTCATTGAGATGGAATTCCACGGCATGTTTGTCGACGGAAAAATGTTAGAAACAATGTCGATGGAATTAGGCAAGAAAATCGACAGTTTAGTTGCAGATATCCAGAAAGAAGCAGGTACAGAATTCAATGTGAATTCAACCCAGCAGTTGGCCAACGTTTTATTTGAAATCAAGGGTTTGCCCGAAATTAAGAAGCGCTCCACGGCAGAGGATGTCCTCCATCGATTAAAAAACGAACATCCGATTCCAGGGCTTGTTCTTGAATACCGAAAACTGAATAAACTTAAAAATACCTATATCGATGCACTCCCGGCGTTGATCCATCCAGAAACAAAACGGATTCATTCTACCTTCAGTCAAACGGTGGCGGCAACCGGGCGGCTTTCTTCCAGGGATCCGAATTTCCAAAATATTCCTATTCGGACGGAAGAGGGTAGAGAGATTCGAAAGGCTTTCCGCTCTGAAAATAAAGGCTGGCAAATATTTTCCGCTGATTATTCCCAAATCGAATTGCGGATCATGGCTCACCTGTCTCAGGATGAAGCATTGGTGGATGCATTCAACAGGGGTGAAGATATTCACACGCGAACGGCCGCTGATGTGTTTAATGTATCCATGGAGGAGGTGATACCCGAAATGCGGCGGACGGCTAAGATTGTGAATTTTGGCCTGCTTTATGGCGCCGGCCCTTTTCGCATGAGCCAAGAATTGGGTATTCCGCAAAAAGAAGCCAAGGCCATCATTGAAGCCTATTTTGGGCGTTATTCCGGGATTAAGAATTATATTGAATCCACGGTCGAAAAAGCGCGGGAACACCACTATGTTGAAACCATGTTAGGACGAAGACGGCCTGTATGGGATATTGACAGCAACAACCATCTCCACCGGGAAGCAGCCAAGCGCATGGCCATCAATATGCCGATCCAGGGCACCAATGCAGAGATGATTAAACTGGCTATGGTGGCCATCCAGAAAAAAATAGAATCAGATAAAATGAGATCAAAAATGGTGCTTCAAGTTCACGATGAATTGGTATTTGAAGTCCCGCAGGATGAACTGGAAATTTTAAAACCCATTGTCATAACCGAAATGGAAAATGCATTACCTTTATCCGTGCCGATCGTGGTGGACTGCGGCCATGGCAAATCCTGGTATGAAGCACACTAATGGAAGCCAGCATTACCCTTAAAAAAGTTGGAAAATTGGTTGGGGACAAAACAATCCTCGCCAGTTTAACATTTGGTGTGGAACGGGGTTCTTTAGTGGCCATCATTGGTGACAATGAGGCCGGGAAATCGATGCTGTTGAAAGTGATTTCAGGGATTGAATACCAGGAATTTGGCCAGGTGTTTATTAATGGATTGGATTCACAGAAACGCCGTTTGGAAGTCATGTCGTCGATTGGATTTGTCCCCCATGAAATTGATCTGGACCCCTGGTTGACCCTCGAACAGAATGTGCGCTTTATGGGTATGGTGTATGGCGTCGACACCGAAACGGTGAATACGAGGATGGTTCAGTTGGCGCGGGAACTGCGCATCATTCCCTATCTCAAAAGAATGGTGGAGGATATTTCTCCGGGCATTGTCAAAAAAGGCATGATCCTGCGAGCTCTGGTGCATGATCCTGAAATTTTAATCATGGATGACCCCACCGCCTTTATGGATGCGGAATCCTATCGCCATACTTGGGATTTACTGCTGCGCCTAAGGGGTCAAAAAACCATCCTCTATGTGAGCCAATCTTTGAAAGAAGTGGAGGTGGCGCATGACCGAATCTTGGTATTGGAAGATGGCCGGATCGCCCTGGATGGGAGCATGGATAAATTGCTGGGCAGCACATTTGAGTATCATCAATTCCAGATTGAATTTGAAGCGTTGTCCGATGAACTGTTCGAACAATTATCCAAGCTGCCCAAAGTGAAAAACCCCTCCTGTATTGGCAACAGTATTCACTTTTATGGTCGTGAAAGAAATGTATTCTTTGAAGTAGTAAAGGCCGCCACCTCGGCCATCATGAAAGATGTCAGTATCAAAAAATTAGGTCTGCAGGATTTGATGGATGCCAAATTTGCCAAGGATGGTATTCATTGATTAAAGCGCTGCTATTCCGACGATATTGGCTCATCCGTCACCGCCTCATGGCGACGGTATCGTTTATGGTTGTCCTGCCATTACTACTCCATATTGCCATCACCATGGTTATGAAAAATATTTTAGTGCGCTCTCTCGATCAAGTGCCATATGAGATATGGGTTTTCCCCGGCATTGTTTTTCTAATTGCTTCTGTGTCAACCTTTTCCATGGTATACCGGGATTTGTTCGATTTACGCATTCATAAAAAATCATTTATTCCCATCACCTTGGCCCCCTATGGAAAGACCCACTTAGTCCTTGGGTTTTTAGTAACGTCGATACTCGAAGCATTAGTTTATGTGATTGTTTCCATGGGCGTTTTGACCATTTTACTCCCGAAACCATTACATTGGTCGGCGTATTTATTTATTCCGCTGTTTACATTTTTATACAACTTTATGTTAGGTAACCTAATGATCACTTTTTCTGTTTTAACCGACAGGATTTCAACTTATTTATCGATCATGATTGCTATGTTTCTGGTTGTATTGTTTGGTACCGGCGTCTTGGTTGAATTTGAATTTTACCCAAAAACGATTGGTACCATTTTATCTTATTCTCCCCTCAGCATGATTTTATCCGATTTACGGGGAATCCTATTTTTTAACCGCGTGGATTGGCACCTGATTTTTATTCCCATTATCGTCGCTTTAGGGTGGACTTGGTTGAATGGATACCTGCTCAAACGAAAACTGAAACAATGAAGGCCTATTTATCCGGCGCAATGGAGTTTGCCAAAGATGAGGGTGCTGGCTGGCGGGGGGATATGACCTTATGGCTGGATCGTACATTAGGGCATTCTGTTTATAATCCTGTTGTGGAATCCCAGTCTTTAATGAACGAATACGGGGCGAAAAACTATCGTGAATTGAAAAATAGCCATCCCCAGAAATATTCAGATTTCATCCGAACTTGTGTTGACCGGGATATCGATGTCGTTCGAAATGGCGTAGATTATCTGATCTGTTTATGGGATGAAGGTGTATTCAAGGGCGCCGGGACCCACGCTGAAGTCACCCTCGCTTATGACTGCAACAAACCCGTTTACCTCATAAACAAACTTACAGCTTCCGATTTAAGCAGCTGGGTTATGGCTTGCAGCACAGAAATATTTTCAAATTTCGATCAGTTAAAGTCATTTTTATCGGAACAATATTCATCTGATTTGATTTGAAATTTCATCATGAACGGACCGAAAGCATATATTCACCTTGACCGACTCAAAGCCAACTATGATCTGGTAAAAAAACAGGTCCAGGATAAACCGGTCATGGCAGTGGTAAAGGCCAATGGATATGGGCATGGCGCCGTCGCTTGTGCCCGGGCTTTGGAATCTCATGGTTGTCGATTTTTCGCTGTCTTTGCTCTGGATGAGGGCCTTGAACTCCGCCGGACAGGGATCAAATCCGACATTTTGATTTTCAGCCGCATGGACCCTTCCCGGTTGGGCGAAGCGATTGAACATCGGTTGATTTTAAATTTATCCGATGATTCAGATTTGTCTGCCTTGATCCCATTTTTTGCTGAACATGGGAAGTGTCCAGCCGTGCATTTAAAAGTGGATACGGGCATGACGCGCCTCGGTATAGATGTTGATAAAGCGTCGGACTTGATTCAAAAATTAAAGGACCACCCTCAAATTCCCTGTGAAGGTATATATTCACACTTTGCCACAGCAGATGAAGGTGATCTATCCTATGCCTATGACCAGGAAGCGAAGTTCAATTCCGTTGTGAATTGTGCCAGGGAAACAGGATATACATTCAAATATATTCATTTCTCGAACAGCGGCGCAGTATTAAATATGGATCAGGGCGCATACAATATTGTCCGTGTTGGTATGCTCCTTTATGGTGCTTTCCCATCCGATGAAGTCCCTATGGATTTACCTTTTCAGCCGGTGATGGATTACAGAGCGCCCATCGTCACTGTTAGAAGTGTTCCCGTCGGCACACAGGTGAGTTATGGCGGTGCGTATTCCACTAAGACAGAGACAAATATCGGCGTGATTCAATGTGGATTTGCCGACGGATTTCCCCGTCCATGGCATGAAAAAGGATACGTCAGCTATCAAGGCAGACATTTCAAGCTCGCCGGCCGTGTTTGCATGGATCAGTTCATGGTTGATTTTGAAGATACGTTTCCCACTGAAGGAGATGAAGTGCTTTTGATTGGTCAGGATGGGCAAGATGAGGTCCGCATGGAAACCATTGCCAATCAAATCCATTCGACACCCTACGTGATTGCCACCGCAATTGGCGGCAGAACGCAGCGAATCTATCAGGATTAATTGCTACAAAACGTATTAGATTTCCCCGTCGATGATCCGAGGAAATCATATCCGACCAAAATTTATAAAAGCTTTTCTCTGGCTTTCTATTCTGGCGGGGCAGCAATTCAATCACAGTGTGGTCATGCCCGTACCGGACTTGTCTTTTCATCCGGCCATCTTTTATGGACTTGATGTTTTGGAACAGATGGATTTCAAACCGCTGTATGGAAAAACGATTGGCGTCTTTACCAATCAAACAGCGGTCAACCGTAAAGGTATTCACCTCCTTGATTTATTAAAAGCACATCCTAAAATTGATGTGCAAATTATTTTCCTCCCCCAATACGGCCTGTTCGCCGAGCAAAATGAACGATTCAAAATTCAGGGCGATCAAAAGTATGATCCGATTTATAAGGCCCGCATTGTGGAGGTATTCGGTCGCAATGTGAAGCCACCGGAATGGGCCATGCGCGGCCTGGATCTGATCTTGGTAGATATCCAGGATACAGGTGTCAGATATTCGACCTATGTGGCCACCATGACGAAAATTTTAGAAGTGGCCAGTGACTGGAATACCCCTGTGATGGTGCTGGACCGGCCAAACCCCTTGCGAGGCGATCGGGTAGACGGCCCGGTGGTGCGCCCCCAATTCCAATCATTTGAAGGGTACCATTTGGTCCCAATCCGTCATGGCATGACCATTGGTGAAATGGCCATTATGGCCAATGAAATGGGATGGATTAAGAATTTGAAGAGAGCTAACCTCACGGTGATTCCCATGGCGAACTGGAAACGAGCTTATTGGCTGGATAAATCAGAACATCCCTGGATTATTCCTCAGCCAAAAATAAAAACGATTCGTACGAATTTAGCCTATGTGGGGTTCGGGCTTCTTGAGGGGACAAATCTCAATGACGGTCGTGGAACTGAGCGACCCTATATGCGCGCTGGTGCGCCATGGCTTTCAGGATATCATTTGGCGGGAAAGCTGGTTCAATTGAATTTACCCGGTGTGGAATTCCGTACGGTGGAATACGTCCCGCGGAAAAAAGACGAAGATAAATCAGTGCCGCTCCATGTTAATAAAGTCTGCAGTGGTGTGGATATTTTTATCACCGATCCAAACCGCTTTGACCCTTTGGCAACCGCCACGGCTATTATGGTCCTGGCTCATCAACTCTATCCACGAGAATTTAAATGGGATGAACTCAACCGGATTGATATGTTGTTTGGCCATAGCCAATTGCGCGTATTTGCCGCCCAGGGAAAACCGGCTAATTATCTGCCGCCCCTGTGGCTGAAGGATGTGCTGAAGTTTAATGAATTCCGCCAGCAATTCCTCCTCTATCAATAATCTATGATCCCCAAACTTCTGCCCCGCCTGTGCCGAGGCCTGTCCGCCAGCCTGCCCCACGCTGTGCGGGGCTGGCAGGACGTACAAGTACTTTGGAAGGCGGGCTTCGGCTGGCAGGCTTCTTACTTTTTACTTTTTACTTATTCCTTCTCCCAGACCCACTTCACCATTCCCCAAAACGTCTGGCGGATCAGTATCCAAAACGAAATTGCCGGCGGAAAGTGGAAAGGGCATGATGGCCGCGATGGATGGAAAAATTTTACCTATCAATTGAATGGCATAGATTATACAATCACCCAAGAATGGAAGCGAAGTGTCACGGCCCGATCTTTTCTCATCGAATATGGTTTTACGGATAAATCCACATTCACCTTGAACATTCCCAAACTGAAAAAATTTGAACAAACCCATACCTGGTCTATTTCAAGTGATTCATTAACCACTCCCATGGACCAACTTTTGACCAGCTATTTCCCGAAGACAAAAACAAACTCCGGACTGGGTGATGTTACAATGGGGATGAATGTATTATTATTGGGAAATCCGGCTTGGCGCGGCGGTAAAAATAAATATTCGCTCTATGGCGGGATTGATGTCACTATGCCCTTTGCAGAGCGGTTGAAAAAGTTTAACCCAGGGGAGGTGAACTCGAATGGAATTCCAAATCAATTTAAGCAATTGCCCATCGGAAATGGATTAACCAAGTGGCGTGCCAAAGCATTTGGTGAACTGTATCGAAAAGTATGGAGGCGGCTCATTAATGTGAACTGGTCTGTGAGCCTGGCAACATTCAGTCGTGAAATTATTAATCCGCCTATTTCATTTTTATGGATTCAGGAAACAGGCCCCGATTCCATTTCCCGCGCAATAGGTGACGCAGTCCTTTTTGAAGAGGGGGGGATAGTTTATGGGGCCGTCCAGGGGCAAATGGAATTATGGCCACAGCGCATATTTTTCTCTGCCGGGATGGACTGGATGTTTTCAGGCCGGGATCAATATTTTTCACGCAGCGATGCCTGGGATAAATGGATGGTCCGCCGGAAAAATTATGATACGCAAAAATCACTGGTGACCCAATTTTTGAAATTCAATTTTCTGAACGTGGACCCTTTTAAGCAGTTTGGTCCAATTCCATTTGAATTGGAAGTAGGTCTGCGATGGTATGTCCCTTTTCTAACCTATTATACTTTCGGTTATACCTCAACCTGGATACGGGTGAGTTCTTATTTTCAGGCGTGGTAGCTTGAGCCTATATTCAACATCCAAGGAGGCAGCCAATTGATTGATTCCAAAAAATCCATCTGGGCCTGGTCATTCTATGATTGGGCCAACAGTGCATTTGCAACTACGGTCATGGCCGGTTTTTTCCCCGTATTCTTTAAGGAGTACTGGTCTAATACGGACAGTGTTACTTTAAGTACGTGGTATCTTGGTATTGCGAATTCCACCGCCTCAATCATTGTTGCTGCACTCGCACCTTTTCTGGGGGCCATTGCGGATCGCGGTACGGCTAAAAAAAAGTTTTTAACCTTATTTGCATTTCTCGGTGTATTGGGTACCGGTGCCTTATGGATGGTGGCGCAAGGGCATTGGCAAATGGCTGTTTTATTTTATGTCATCGGTTCGGTTGGATTTTTAGGCGGCAATATATTTTATGACTCCATGCTCCCCGCAATTGCCTCCAAAAAGAAAATTGACTACGCCTCATCCCTGGGGTTTGCCCTGGGATATATCGGAGGCGGATTACTTTTTCTGTTAAATGTACTTATGTACCAAAACCCGGGATGGTTCGGCCTCCCTGATGGTCCAACAGCCATTCGGGTGTCTTTCATTACTGTTGCGGGATGGTGGGCTGTTTTCTCAATTCCCATTATGGTTTTTGTGAAGGAACCCAAAATCCATGCACCCATGGGTATGTTCAAGGCAGTTGGCGCTGGCTGGCGTCAGTTGAGAGATACGATCAATGATATAAAACATTTGAAAGTGGTGGGCACGTTTCTGCTGGCTTATTGGCTGTATATTGACGGAGTGGATACGATCATTCGAATGGCGGTGGATTATGGCACCAGCCTGGGTTTTCCCGCCAGTTCATTGATTACAGCTTTATTGTTAGTCCAGTTTGTGGCCTTCCCCGCGACCCTCGCCTATAACTGGTTTGCATCAAAAATTGGCCTAAAAAAAGCCATTTATGGCGCCATCCTCGGTTATGCATTTATAACCATTTTTGGTGTATTTATGGTTAAGCAGTGGCATTTTTATGCGCTGGCAGTATTGATCGCCTGTTTTCAGGGTGGTATTCAAGCTTTGAGCCGCTCCATGTATTCCCGCATTATACCGAAGGAAAAAGCAGCTGAATTTTTCGGATTTTATAATATGCTGGGCAAATTCGCGGCTATTATTGGTCCGCCCTTGATGGGGTATGTTGGATTGGTAACCGGAAATCCGCGCTTGGGTATTTTATCTTTAATTGCCCTCTTTTTTGGCGGCGGATTTTTCCTTGCTAAGGTCGATCTTGACGAAGGGGAACGGATGGCCAGGGACTTTTTATGGAAGGGATGAAAAAAAATCTTGAAATTCATATGCCCACCAAGATAAACTTTCGATCGAAGCCCCGCAGGTGTGGCGTGCTCTTCAGGGAAAACAGATTTTCTCGAGGGTGTATTTGCGGGGCTTTTTCTTTAGCATAACGAACCCATAGTTTTAACGAAAGGAAATAGAGGAATGTCAGTATATTCAGCTAAATATTCGCAAATGGTCATGCCCGACCATATTAATGTTGTGGGCACCCTTTTTGGTGGGCAGATGATCGCCTGGGTCGACTTGGCGGCCGCGAAAGTAGCATTTCGGTTTTTGAAAAGTGCCGACGTAGATGGGGCCGTTACCCGCACCATAGAACAGGTGGAGTTCAAGGAGCCGGTTTATTTGGGGGATTGGGTAAATTTTACTGCAACCGTTATTTCTGCCGGAACAACATCCTTCAAAATTGAAGTGGAAGCCCAGGCGGAAGGACGGAACAGGAACACCCGATTGGCCTGTGTAGCGACCGTGGTGATGGTGTCGGTAAAAAAAGATGCGGATGGGAATTACCAAAAAGCAACCCATGGGAAGACCAGTTAAAACTTTCCGAAAAATTATTATATTTTCGTTTTTAACGATCTTATCCGCACAGGAAGATTCTATTGCTATTGATTTATCTATCGATTCGCCCATTATCAAATCAAAGGAATCGGAAACTGTAATTATTCATGCACCGGTCAAACCGATCGGCGTAACTCCTACAGCCTATCGACTCACCATTTATCCCCGAAATCACCCCGCTGAGCCCTTTATGCAAAAATTGTTTTTCCCCGGAGAACCAATCCAGGTCATCCTGCCCTCAAACATATTGAACACCGATACATTGGGGAATGTAGCCAAACTGGAACCGTTGGGGGATGCCTATGATCATCAATACAGGATGTTTAATGCCGCCAGCGGTGAAATAACCCTGCCATCAATAAATATTTTGGCCCCGGCGGATATTATAAAATTGACAGTCGTGGAAAAAGGGACAGACCTTCCAATTCCATTGTCCGAAATTCGGGTCACTCAAAATGGTGAAATTTTATCCGAATCAAATACCGACACGGCCGGATATGGCCGGGTGAGAATTCCTGTTAAGCGAAATAAGGAGGAACCTGTATTATTTTCAATCGATACGGATGGCCGCTTCCCAATTTGGAAAGGTAGTGTTGAAGTCCCCGACGGTGTCTCCGAAAAAACAGTTAAAATATCATCCCTTAATCTTGAACCCGGGGAAACGATATATGACGTGGCCAATGCAATGGCACCATTTCGTGAAGGGCCTGAAAATGGGGCCGCACTCTTATTCTTCTTGAATGAAGGTGACCAGGTTGTGATTTCCAAAGTAGCGGGAGACCGGCTCTACGGCCGTGTGCGTATTTACCTCGATAACCAAAACAAGTACAGCAACATTTCCGGGTGGATTATAGCAAAACATGTAAAACTGCAAGATTAATATTTCTTATAAATACCGATAATACTTGCCTTTAGATTCCTGAGATTCTATTTTTTATGGCTTATTTCATTGTATACATCGATTAAATCGAAGGGAGGTGAGTTGTCACGATCTATTTAACAAGATCGTACTCACTTGAAATGCCAGCGGGGGATGTTTGGGAAGCCATCCAGGATCCCGAAATCCTGGCTGAAATCCTGCCCAATTGTAAATCCTTGGAACTTACCGGGGATAACACCTTTCTCGCCCACATCGAAGTCAAAATTGGTCCAATCAAAGGCCAGTTTAAATCCAACCTCACACTTTTTGATCTCAACCCGCCCAACGGATACAAATTCAACGTAACCGGAAATGGCATCAAGGGCACCATGAGCGGCCAGGGAGAAATCCAATTAGCTGAAGCAGACAAAGGAACATCAGTCACCTTTTTAGCGGAAGGAAATGTGTCCGGAATTATTGCCCGGGTTAGTCAACGATTAATTGAAGCAACGGGGAAAAAGCTATTAGATCAGGGATTTGAGAATTTGAAGAAAAGGATAATGGTCTCTACTTAGGGACTTTAATTAACTCCAAAAAAAGGAGGAATGATGGGATACACAATAAAAGTAAATGTAAACGGGGCGGCCCATGAGGATTCACTCAATCCCCGCGTGCTGCTCGTTGACTTTATTCGAGAAAAGCTGGGCCTTACGGGAACACATGTTGGGTGCGACACCAGTTCCTGTGGCGCATGTACAGTACACCTGGATGGAAAAGCGGTGAAGTCCTGCACCATGTTTGCTGTCCAAGCCGACGGAGCGGACATCACCACCATAGAAGGTATGTGCCGGAATGGTGAACTCCATCCATTGCAGGAAGGATTCAAAGAAGAGCACGGCCTCCAATGCGGTTTTTGTACACCGGGAATGATTATGGTTTGCGCTGACCTTCTCGAAAATAATGGCAATCCATCCGAAGATGAGATTCGCCATGGGTTGGAAGGTAATTTCTGTCGCTGTACCGGTTACCATAATATCGTAAAAGCGGTTCAATACGCCGCCAATAAAGGTTAGGAGGCTGTTATGGGAGATTTAATTGGCAAATCAGTCAAACGGGTAGAAGATAACCGTTTTATCAAAGGTGAAGGTAAATACACCGATGACTTCAATATGGCCAACCAGACCTACGCTGTTTATGTACGCAGTCCTCATGCCCATGCAAAAATAAACGGTGTGGATATTTCAGCGGCTGAAGCCATGGACGGTGTTGTCAAGATATTTACCGGTCAGGATATTGCTGATGCGGGCCTTGCAGGATCTATTTGCGGCTGGCAGGTGGACTTCAAAAACGGGGATACCATGAAGGAACCACCCCATCCCATCATGGTGGCGGACAAGGTCCGTCATGTGGGTGATCCGGTGGCTCTGGTCATTGCTGAAGATAAGTACACCGTGCGGGATGCGGCAGAACTGGTAGCGGTAGATTATGATATTCTGGATGCCGTGGTGGACCCCAAGGCGGCCGCCCAGGATGGTGCGGCACTGGTCCATGATGACGTTCCCAACAATACCATTTACGATTGGGAGATCGGAGATAAAGCCGCCACCGATGCGGCTTTTGAAAATGCGCACCGCATCACTAAACTGTCGTACCATAACCAAAAATTGGTTCCCAATGCCATTGAGCCCCGTGCGGCCTTGGCCCATTATGATGCCAATGAAGATAAATATACACTTTATTCGACATCACAGAATCCGCACTTGGCACGCTTGGTCATCGGCGCTTTTGTTTTGGCGATCCCGGAACACAAGCTTCGCGTGATCTCCCCGGACGTGGGCGGTGGATTCGGCAGTAAAATTTTCGTTTACAATGACGAGTGTGGTGTCTTGTGGGCGTCCAAACAGATCGGCCGTCCGGTGAAATGGACCGCTGACCGGAGTGAAGCATTCATTACGGACTGCCATGGCCGCGACCATGTGACCGATGTTGAATTGGCAACCGATGGGGATGGAAACATTACCGGATTGAGAACGAAGACATATGCATCCATGGGGGCGTACCTGTCCAACTTTTCATCTTGTGTGCCCACCTACCTCCACGGCACACTGATGCAGGGACTGTACACCACCCCGGCCATTCACATTGACGTGACGGCGGTGGTGACGAATACGGTTCCCGTGGATGCTTACCGCGGCGCCGGCCGGCCGGAAGCCACTTACACGATTGAACGACTTGTGGAAACAGCGGCGCGGGAAATCGGGATGGACCCGGCTGAGTTTAGGAAGAAAAACTTCATTCCACCATTCGATGGCGTGGATCAACCCGGCTATCAAACCCAGGTTGCCCTGCAGTACGACAGCGGTAACTATGAAGGCGCTTTGGATAAAGCCCTTGAAGCGGCCGACTATGAGGGGTTGAAAGCTGATCGGGAAAAGGCCAAATCCGAAGGCCGGCTCATGGGTATCGGTTTTTCGACTTACATCGAAGCGTGTGGGATTGCGCCCTCAGCCGTCGTGGGGTCGCTTGGCGCCCGCGTCGGACTTTACGATGCGGCCAGCATTCGTGTCCATCCCACGGGGAAAGTGACGGCCTATGTTGGGGCCCACGCCCACGGCCAAGGCCATGAAACGACCTTCGCCCAGGTGATTGCCGACGCCTTTGGCATTGGCATGGATGATGTAAATATCGTTCACGGCGATACGGAAAGTGTCCCTTTTGGGATGGGCACTTACGGTTCCCGCAGCCTAGCAGTATGCGGCAGCGCCATCATGAAGAGTATTGATAAAGTGAAAGAAAAAGGCGCCCGGATTGCCGCCCATAAACTGGAATGCGCGCCGGAAGACTTGGAATTCGCCAATGGCTCGTGGACGGTTAAAGGGACGGATAAATCAGTCGGCTTTGGTGACGTGGCCTTGACCGCCTACGTTCCCCATGACTACCCGGTTGAAGAAGAACCTGGATTGGATTTCGCCAGTTTCTACGATCCCGCCAACTTTGTGTATCCCTTTGGGGCACACATTTGTGTGGTCGAAGTGGATAAGGATACCGGTGAAGTAAAAATCGTGAAATATGTTGCTGTGGATGATTGTGGTAATATTATCAATCCCATGATCGTAGAAGGCCAAGTCCATGGCGGTATCGCCCAAGGTGTTGGTCAGGCCCTTCACGAAGGCGCGGTCTATGATGAATCCGGACAGTTGATGAATGGTTCCATGTTGGATTACACACTGCCGCGAGCGGATAACTTTCCCATGTTTGAAACGGAGCATACGGTGACGCCCTGTCCCCATAATACGCTGGGTGTGAAGGGAATCGGAGAAGCGGGAACGATTGCTTCAACTCCTGCTGTGGTCAATGCAGTAGTGGATGCCCTATCGAACTATGGTGTTAAGGATATCCAAATGCCATTGACTCCTGAAAGGGTTTGGCATGCAATAAACAGTAACAGGAACGCATAAGGAGGTTACAATGATAGCTTACAATTTCGATTACAAAGTAGCTGGTTCGATGGAAGAAGCGTTTTCCATGTTAGCCGATGCCGGAGATAATGGATCTTTCATTGCAGGTGGGCATAGTCTTGTGCCGGCGATGAAATTGCGCTTGGCGGAACCGGGAACACTGATTGATATTTCCAAGGTACCGGGTATGTCAGACATCTCACAAGATAGCGGTACGGTCAACATTGGCGGTTTGGTAACCCATGCGGAAGTAGCCTCATCCGATGTTGTGAATAATGCCTGTCCGGGACTGGCAGAATGCGCCGGTGTCATCGGGGATCCCCAGGTGCGGAACAAAGGGACCATGGGCGGCAACGTCGCCCATGCGGATCCCGGTTCGGACTACCCTGGCGCTTTGGTGGCTTTTGGTGCGACGATCTGTTTAGCCAGTTCATCTGGATCAAGAGAAGTTGCCGCTGAAGATTACTTCACTGGTTTGTTCGAAACGGCGAAGGAAGAAGGCGAAATTGTCACATCCGTGAAAGTACCGGCTTCATCCGCTACCGCTTATGTAAAATTCCCCAACCCGGCCTCACGCTATGCGGTCGTTGGTGTCGGTGTTTTGCTCCAAATAGACGGCGGCATTTGTGAAGCAGCTTCCATAGGTGTGACGGGAGCGGCGGACCATGCGTATCGTGCCAGCGGGGCGGAATCCGCCCTGGCAGGTTCTGATTTGGGTGACGACGCTGTCTCAGAGGCAGCGTCCAAAGCTGCCGATGGGCAGGAAATGTTGAGTGATTTGGCTGCATCCGCTGAATATCGTGCACATTTATGTGCAGTAATAACACAGAGGGCAGTAAATCTAGCTAAATCAAGGAGGTAAGAAAATTGACGGGGCCCCTAAATAAGGCTCCCCCTTTTTAGTCAATAAACAAAGGAGAGAATACACAATGGAACCGACGAGAGATAAAATGCTTTGGATGTTCGAACAAATGCTCGTCATCAGAGAATTTGAGGAAACCATGGTGAGTATTTACCTGGAAGGGAAGTTACCACCAGATATCCAGGATGGTCTTGCCTTCGACATTGGCAGCGGCCCTGTGCCAGGTGAAATGCATTTGGCAGCAGGGCAAGAACCAGTGGCGGTTGGCACATGCGCCCATCTAAAAAAAGAGGATACGATTACAGGGACCCACCGTCCTCATCATTTTGCGATTGCAAAAGGAGTTCCTATAAACCCCTTAGCCGCTGAAATATTCGGCAAAGTGACAGGTTTGGGCAGAGGTAAGGGTGGTCATATGCACTTGTTTGATGTTGAGCACAAGTTCAGTTGCAGTGGTATCATTGGTGCAGGAATGCCCGCAGCTTGCGGCGCAGCCTTAGCCGCTAAGAAAAAAGGGAAAGACTGGGTTGCCGTTACTTTCTTCGGAGAAGGTGCCGCTAATCAAGGCTCATTCCATGAATCGCTAAACCTTGCTGCTTTATGGCATCTGCCTGTGGTCTTTATTTGTGAAGACAACAGTTATGCCATTTCCGTCACCAAAGAGGCCTCAACATCGATTGCCAATAATGCCGATCGAGCAGCTGGATATGGTATTCGCGGAGCAAGTGTCGAAAATAATGATGCTGTTGAAGTGTTTGACGTGGTGGGTGAAGCCATTGCAAAAGCACGTGCCGGTGAAGGTCCATCCCTAATCGAATGCAAAACAGATCGTTATCTCGGACATTTTCAAGGCGATGCAGAAGCATACCGCCCCGAAGGTGAGGTGAAAAAACTGAGAGAACATGATCCAATTGATCAATTGAGAGACCTGTTAATCGAAAGTGGTGCTATGACAGAAAATCAGGAAAAGGAAATAAGAAATCGCAGTTCTGCAATTGTGAAAAGTGCCTATGATTTTGCCCGAACGAGCGCATATCCTGATCCATCTGAAGCGACCAGACATGTATTTGTTTAACTTGAGGAAAGGAGATAAAAATTATGTCAAATGATAAAAACAGAGACTTGACTGTGGCCGCTGCCATCTCTGAAGGAATTGCCCAGGAAATGGAACGGGATGAAAGCGTTTTTGTCATGGGTGAAGATGTAGGGAAATATGGCGGTATTTTTGGTGCGACTAGTGGGCTATTGGATAAATATGGTCCTGAACGAATAATGGATACACCCATTTCAGAAACGGCATTTATTGGTGCAGCTACGGGTGCTGCCGCGGAAGGAATGCGTCCCATCGTTGAATTGATGTTTGTGGATTTCTTTGGCGTGTGTATGGACCAGATCTATAATCACATGGCTAAAAATATCTTCATGTCTGGCGGACACCTCAAACTACCGGTTGTCCTCACAACAGCGATCGGGGGTGGGTATAATGATGCGGCACAGCATTCCCAGTGCCTCTATAGTCTTTTTGCCCATGTCCCGGGTTTGAAGATTGTCATACCTTCAAATGCCTATGACGCTAAGGGGATGATGATTGAAGCAATCAGGGATGACAATCCAGTGATGTACTTTTTCCATAAAGGAATCATGGGGTTGCTTTGGATGGCCTACTATACAGGCAGTACAACCCACGTTCCTGAAGAACCCTACACGGTTCCCTTTGGAAAAGCAAAAGTCGTCAGGGAAGGTACGGACGTAACGCTTGTATCTGTAAGTCAGATGGTGCATAAAAGTATGCAGGCTGCAGAAGCGCTGGAGGCTAATGGTATCAGTGTTGAAATCATTGATCTCAGGACACTTGTTCCCTTGGATAAGGAGACGGTCCTCAATTCAGTGGCCAAGACACATAAACTCTGTGTGGCGGATGAGGACTACCTGAGCTTTGGACTCTCAGGTGAGATTGCCGCTATTGTAGCAGAAAACCTGGATACGGTTGATCTGGATGGTCCCGTGAGGCGGTTGGGGGTTCCGGATGTACCTATTCCATACAGTCCTCCCCTGGAACGGGCGACGATTCCACAGGGCAGTGTGGTCCAAAACACCATACAATCAATGATGATCTAAATCAGAAGTTGAACCGGTTGTCCTTTTCGGATGACCGGTTCAACTTTCTAACACAATTTGATCCAATCTTTTGGTGCATATGTGGAGTGCCTATCTGTACCCCGAAAGTCAGGGCGGACAGGGATTGACTGCCTGCCAGGTAGCAAAGTGTATCAGGGTGTCAATCCAATCATCAACTTAGTTGATGCGGCCCAAAACGTGTAATATTTTGATATTTTCAATTAAATATTTCATTAATCAATTAATTTGCACACTGGGTGAAAATAGGTCATGAACAAAAATTCCTCTTTTAATTCCGGAGACAATGATGATTGATTTCAAATTAACAGAAGCTGAATGGCCGGCCGACCCTGGGACAGAGGGGTTAATTGCAGAGTGGAGAGTATCTGAAGGGGAATATGTTAAAAAGGACGATATTCTTCTTGAAAGCGTATTTGTAAAAACGAATATAGAGATTCCTTCTCCCGTGTCCGGGATTATCACTGAAATCTGCGTAAAGAAAAATGAGCGGTTTAAAGCAGGGACAGTTCTGGTAAAAATAGATGAAACAGTCGCTGAATCATTAGGGGCTGATGAGAAAGCCAAAGAGGAGGGATTAGAAAAAATACCAATTAAAACTTTAACTGAGATAAACGCTTTACCCGAGAGGAGTGAAGAAATTGGACTAACGGCATTGGAACGGAAATCTCTCACTGGAATGAGAAAAACGATTTCCCAAAGGATGTCCGCAAGCTGGCAGAATGCGCCACAAGTAACCGAGTTTATCCATGTGGATATGGATTCCTTATCCATTCTTCGGCAGGAAAAAAATAAGCAGTGGATCAAAAAAAATGGTTCAAAGGTCAGCTATGAGGATTTTATCATCAAAGCCTTCGCCCTAAGTTTAGAAGAGAATAGAGATTTTAACTCGAGTATAATCAATGACGAAATTCGGATTTTTGGCGAAATAAATATCGGCTGTGCCGTCAATACACCGGAAGGACTCATTTTACCTGTCATTCATGACGCCAATCAAAAAGCTGTTTATGAGATATCTCAAATAAGAAAAGAACTCGTTCAAAAAGCGGTGGATGGTAAACTATCTGCGGGAGATATCGAACATGGGACTACAGCAGTTACAAATTTAGGTATGACAGGGATTGATTCTTTTACGCCAATTCTTAATCCGCCCCAAACGACTATATTAGGGATTGGATCCATATCACCCCAGGCGGTAGTGGCAGAAGGTGAAATCCTGATACATCAAATGGGACGGCTTTGTTTAACTTTTGATCATCGTGTAATGGATGGATTGCCTGCGGCCCAATTCTTGGGGAGTATTAAAGAAAAACTGGAAGTGCCGGACCAATTGCTTTGAAACGAATGGGTTCGATCACTTGTAACGATTTATAACCCAATGGTCTCACGTCCAATCGGTATCATTGTAAATCCCCAATCAGGTAAAGATGTGAGACGTATTGTTTCCCATGCGTCAACCGTTACCAATTATGAAAAGGTAAACATCCTTCAACGGGTATTAGCGGGCATCCAGTCGGCGGGCGGGCGGTGGGTGGTATATATGCCCGATGCAAAGGATTTGGTGGGAAATGCTTTCCGTCTCATTGCGAATACAGGTAAGCTGAATGTAAATCCCTTGAATATGCCATTCCATGGCAATGCAAAGGACACGCTTCTCGCAACAGCACGAATGGTAAAGATGGGTGTGGGGGTGATCATCACTCTCGGGGGGGATGGTACAAATCGATTGGTTGCCCAACAATCAGACAGTACACCGCTTATTCCCATTTCTACGGGTACAAATAATAATTTTCCCGAATCCATTGAAGGAACAAAAGTGGGAATGGCCGCTGGAATTTTTCTCCTGTCAATTGAAAGGGAAATTGATAAGGAAGCATTATATGTCCAGAGTAAAATGATTAAGATCGAAAGCGATGCCTGGTGTGAAAATGCTTTAATTGACCTAGCCATTTCGAACTCCGAACACATTGGCCGTAAAGCATTATGGAACCTGGATTCATTGCGTCATATCTTTGTGACCCGGGCAGGTCCAGGAGCGATCGGACCTTCTGGGGTTGTGGGCTCCGTCATGGAAATTGGCCAAAATGATCCACTGGGCGCCTATTTAAAATTGGGTCGTAAAAAATTCGTAAATGCTGTATTAGCAGCGGGAAGCGTGGGAAAAGTAGGGATTGAATCAATTGAGAAAATAAATTTGAACCTTAAAAAAACCATCAATATGAATCAAGGCAGCGTATGGGCGGATGGAGATAAAGTAAAGGTAATGAAAGGGGAATCCATTACTGTTTCAGTGACGAAAGATGGCCCTTTACTATTGAATGTTTCTGAAGTGCTTTCACTTGCTGCTCAAAAAGGCTTATTTTATTTTTCCAAAGAATGATAATTATCAATTCAATCAATTTCAAGGGGAGGATTACCGGGTGTCATATTTAAGTGATTTCCGTCAATCAATCGAAAACCCAGAACAGTTCTGGAGCCGACAGGCTGGGAAGATAGATTGGTTTAAATCACCAAAGAAAATCCTCTCTCAGGATAATAGTGGTTTTTACCATTGGTTTGAGGATGGTACCCTCAACACCTGCTATTTAGCCTTGGATAAACATGTCGCTGATGGTCGCGGCAGCCAGCCAGCGCTCATACACGATTCTCCTGTCACAGATAAAAAACAGACTTTTACTTATGCTCAACTCCTGGAACAGACAGCCCTTTTTGCAGGTGCTTTGGCTGACCTTGAAGTAGAAAAAGGAGACCCTGTTGTAATCTACATGCCCATGGTCCCGGAGGCTGTAATCGCCATGCTGGCCTGTGCCCGTCTGGGGGCGGTTCATTCAGTTGTATTCGGTGGTTTTGCGGCTAATGAACTGGCGATCAGAATTGATGACGCCCAACCGAAAGTAATAATCTCCGCAACCTGTGGTATCGAATTCACGAATATTATTCACTACAAGCCGCTACTGGATGCCGCCATTGATGCAGCGAACTATAAACCGGCACATACGGTAATATTGAAACGGCCCCAGGCGGATTGTACTATGGTGGCAGGACGAGATTGTGATTGGGGTGATCTTATGAATCAGGCCATTCCGCATGAATATGTTCCCGTCCAGGCCATTGATCCTTTATATATCTTATATACCTCCGGAACAACAGGAAAGCCCAAAGGAATTGTACGGGATAATGGCGGTCATGCCGTTGCCTTGAATTACAGTATGGAAGCTATTTATGATGTCAATCCGGGGGATGTCTATTGGGCCGCTTCAGATGTGGGCTGGGTTGTGGGCCATTCTTACATTGTTTATGCGCCACTGATCCGTGGTTGCACCACAATCCTTTTTGAGGGTAAACCCGTTCAAACACCTGACCCCGGTGCATTTTGGAGAGTGATGTCAGAATACAAGGTGAAATCCTTTTTCACGGCACCGACAGCTTTCCGTGCAATCAAAAAAGAAGATCCCGCAGGGAAGTATAAAGATCAATATAATTTATCCAATTTAGAATCTGTATTCCTGGCCGGTGAACGACTTGATCCACCAACTTATGAATGGTTATCGGGTCTTTTGGATTGTCCGGTGATTGACCATTGGTGGCAGACAGAAACCGGTTGGCCCATTTGTGCCAATATGCTGGGGACGGAATTGAAAGAAATAAAAATGGGATCTGCGACTGTTCCCGTCCCGGGATTTGACGTTCAAGTCTTGAACGAAAATGGTCAGAAATCTGAAGTAAATGAGACTGGCAGTATTGTTATTAAATTGCCCTTGCCGCCGGGATGCCTGCCTACGCTATGGTATGATGACGAACGCTATATAAAATCATATATATCCGATTATCCCGGCTTTTATCTAACGGGTGATGGCGGTTATATGGATGAGGATGGCTATGTGTTTGTGATGGGGCGGACAGACGATGTCATCAATGTCGCCGGCCACCGGTTATCAACTGGAGAAATGGAAGAATTGATCGGGGGTCATGAAGCTGTGGCGGAGTGCGCTGTGGTGGGCATTGAAGATGAACTCAAGGGCCAAGTGCCGGCAGGATTTGTTGTACTCAAAGATGGTTATATGATTAAAAATGAAGACCTGGTTCCTGAACTGGTAAAGATTATCCGCAGCAAGATTGGCGCTATTGCAAATTTTAAACAAGCTGCCATCGTGAAAAGATTGCCAAAAACCAGGTCTGGAAAAATCCTGAGAAAAAACATTCGTGGTTTAGCTGACGAAGGAATAACTGCAATTCCTTCCACAATTGATGATCCCCTTATCCTGGATGAGATTAAAGAGGAAATGGATCGTCTTAAAATTGGCATTGCATTTCAATCTTGAGTTGAGATAAGTTCGATTTAATAAATCATTCGTCAATAAAAAAAGGAGTCAATCATGAATCTTAACACGGTGTTCACACTACAAGCTGTAGTGGCTTTTCTATTTGGATTGGGATTTATCTTTATGCCTGAAACATTGCTAAGCCAATATGATGTGACTGCAAACCCTGATGGGATCACAATGAGCCGGTTTTTTGCGGGTGCCATTATTACCCTCGGTATCATATGTTACTTCATGCGCAGTGAAGCTGAATCGGTTACCAAGACAGCAGTAGCAAAGGCGTTTTGTTTCGGAAATGGAATTGGTGTTTTAGTGGCCTTAAATGAGCAACTGACGGCTAATATAGGACCGCTGGGATGGTCAACAGTTGTACTCTATGTGCTTTTCACAGCTGGCTATGGAAAGTTTGCATTTGGTAAAGCTTAAACTAACCCATTGTGCATATTAACTGAAATCTTAAGAATTTTCACAAACACCGCCCATATTTGATTGGTTCGGGTTGCACCGTCTATGTCGGTGCATGGATTGACACCCTGATCCGCTTCGCGACCAGGCAGTCAATCCACTCCATAACCGTGTTTTTGGTGAAGAAAAGCGTGAAATTCGTTCTGATTTCTGATCATATTTCGAATTTGCACAACAAGTTAAAATATATAGTTAAGTCGTTGCTTGAAAACTAATGGCCTTAACTTATCTAATAGGTCTTCAATGTCCATTTAGATGAGCCAGTCACATCAGGCTGTGATTGGCAAAAATCCCTATTTGGAAGTGCGGAGACTTAAGGAAGCAACCCAGTATCCATTAAAAAAACGGGAGGCCAAATTTTAGGATAATTTTTCCGCAATTGATTTCAGGCTAAACATAAATCGCTGGTTCAGATTTAAATTTCTCCAGGCAGCCATCGCAGCAGAAATAATACATCTTTCCCTTAAATTCTGAACGATATTTTGTCCTTTTTGGATCTACACCCATCCCGCAAATTGGGTCTTTTTCCTGGCCCTCATTGATTTGCATAAAATCCAGAATCAGTTCTTCTTTTTGTTTCGGTTGGTTTTCTTTAATGATTTCAGCCATGATTGAAGTGGCAATTTCCTCCGGTGTCACTGCGCCAATATCCAGACCGGCGGGGTATTTGATTTTTTTTATGGCTTTTTTATCGTACCCTTTTTCGATCAACCGCGTAACCAGTTTTTTACCTTTTCTTTTACTGGCGATTAAAGCCAGGTATTTTGGTTTTGAGTCCAAAGCCGCTTTTAGCGCCTTAAGATCACCCTTTCCTTGGGTAGCAACGATTGCGAGAAACCGCCCTTCAAAAGATCGAAAATTAGTGACAGTTTGAACTCCTTTGGGTACGGTTAATTCTTCAACTTCAGTTCCCATTAAATGTACGTCATAATTGAGCAGTAGACCCAATTTAGCCAGGGCCTCGGCGGCAGGCGTTGTTCCATAAATAAGCATCTGTGTCATTGGCAGTACCGGTTCAATGTGAAATTCAAGTGTACCCCCGCTTTCACAGGTCATGATTACACTTTTTTTATAAGATTGCGTGCCATCGTCCTCATCGTGGGGACTCAGGCGGATGATGGCAGATGTTTCATTTTGAATGCATTTTAATGCTTCTTCAATGATGACATTTTGGGAACATCCCCCGCCAACCCATCCTTCCATTTTACCATCGGTGGTGATGATCGCTTTGGCCATCGGTTTTGCGGATGTGGGCGCCACTGTATCTATGACAGTAGCAATCGCAAATGGCATGCCGGCCTTCTCCAGTGCTGCAGACCGCTGAATCCAGTTAAAATGCTTTGCCATTATTTCTTTTTGAAAGCACCCATAAGTCGTCCTGCCATACCTTTAATCGCTGCGCCGGCAACGGCTGTTCCGCTCAAAGTGTTTTCTACATCAGCCCTACTTCCACCTTCATCGCCGGTACCTTCTAATTTTCCACATAAGGATTCCGTGAATTGAACAAAGAGCTGGTTGGACACATCTTCAATCATCCGGGAGCCGAATTGCGCCAACATGCCCTGAATCGTGACGGTTGAATCGCCTGTCACCGCCGTAGTGCCATTTCCTTTGTCAGTCAATTTCCCAACCATTTCCATAGTCGCCCCGCCTTTACCTTTGATATCCGTACCCCGACCGTCTATTTCAATCGTGTGGTTTGACTCATCAAGAGATCGAATAGCTACTTCACTTTTATAACTGGATTTTATCGGTCCTACTTTTACCGTCAGGATCACTGCATGACGGTTTTCCCCCAGATCATTACCGTATTGTGCACCGGGCACACATGTAGTCACTTTTTCAATGTCCGTCATGAAATCCCACACAGTACTAACGGGCGCATTGACGGTGAAGTTTTTGGACATGGAAACCCGCATTCGTAAACCCTAGGCTGTTTTAGGCAGCTGCTTTCTGATTGATGGCCCGCCACACTTTTTCAGGTGTGATTGGGATATCCAAATGGCGCACGCCCAAGTGGGATAGGGCATCCACAACTGCATTGGCGATGGCCGCCGGCGCGCCAACGGTTGCCGATTCACCCACACCTTTGGCGCCCAGAGGGTGATGGGGCGAGGGTGTGCAGGTTTTATCTGTTTCCCAATGGGGTGTTTCAACGGCTGTAGGGAGCAGGTATTCCATAAAACTGCCACCCGTCATATTCCCTTCTTCATCATAGGATATTTCTTCCAGGAGAGCGGGGGCGAGGCCCATGGTTAATCCGCCATGGATCTGTCCTTCTACAATCATCGGATTGATGATATTCCCACAGTCATCTACAGCTACGAATCGGCGAACCTTTACTTCACCGGTACCGGAATCAATATCCACCACAGCAATGTAACTTCCGAACGGAAAAGTCAGGTTGGGCGGATCATAGTAATGGGTGGCCTCAAGCCCGGCTTCCAATCCCTGGGGGTGATTGGTATAGGCCGCAAAGGCGATATCCTGGATAGAAACGGATTTATCAGGCACCCCTTTCACCGAAAAATTGCCCACTTCCCATTCCAGGTCCTCTTCGGATGCTTCCAACAGATGCGCGGCAATCTTCTGGGCTTTATCCCGGATTTTCCGGCAGGCCATGGAAGTCGCGGCGCCGGCCGTAGGTGTTGAACGGCTGGCATAGGTGCCCAGTCCGTAGGGAGCAGTATCCGTATCACCTTCTTCAACAGTAATATCAGCAACAGGAATCCCCAGTTCTTCAGCGATAATCTGGGCATAAGTTGTTTCATGCCCCTGCCCTTGTGATTTGGTCCCGAAGCGGGAGGTCACTTTGCCCGTGGGGTGAACACGAATCTCTGAACTGTCAAACATCTTAATACCAAGAATATCAAAGGTATGGGATGGTCCCGCACCGACAATTTCTGTGAAGGATGAAATACCAACACCCATCAATTCACCCTTTTCGCGCTTTTCTGCCTGTTCCTTAAGCAGGTCATCATAGCCAATAATATCCATGGCTTTTTGCAATGCGGCGTGGTAATCACCGCTGTCGTATTCCCAATCCAATGCCGATTGATATGGGAAAGCATCCTTGGGAATAAAGTTCTTCATCCTTAGTTCAGCCGGATCTATACCCACTTCGTCAGCCACCAAATCCACCATCCTTTCAATGGCGTGGACGGCTTCCGTTACCCGGAAGGAACAGCGGTAAGCAATGCCCCCCGGCGGCTTGTTGGTATAAACACCGTCCACTTCAACGTATGCTTTTTTGAAATCGTAAGATCCCGTGCAAATCGAAAAAAGCCCAGCCGGGAATTTAGATGGATTGGCTGCCGCGTCCGCATAGCCGTGGTCGGCCAGCGTTTTGATCCGCATTGCATTCATGGTGCCGTCTTTATCAGCGGCGATTTCACAAGTCATATGATAGTCCCGGGCGAAGGAATCGGCCTGCAAGTTTTCTCTTCTGTCTTCAATCCATTTGATGGGCAAACCGGTGACCACTGAACCGGCAATGGCGATTACATAGCCGGGATAAACCGGAACCTTTCCGCCGAATCCACCGCCAATGTCCGGAGAGATGATCCGAATCTTATCTTCCTGCAGGCCCACATGACCGGCCACCAGGGCCACCACCGTACGAATGGCATGCGGTGCCTGGGTGGTCATCCAGACCGTCAGTTGGCCGGTGACCTTATCAAATTCCGACACACAGCCACAGGTTTCAATGGAAGCCACATGAAGACGTGGGAGGTAGATGTCCTGCTTAACAGTTACCTCTGCGTCTTTAAAGGCTTTATCGGTACCTTCTTTATCGCCTGATTCCCAATGGAATATATGGTTGCTCTTTTGGTCTTCCTTGTCATCGCGGATGATGGGTGCATCTTTATCGGTTGCTTTAAATGGATCGGTGACGACGGGTAATGGTTCATATTCCACTTCGACCAATTCAACCCCATCGGCGGCGCTGTAGCGGTCCGTTGCCACGACTGCGGCTACCTCCTGGGACTGGTAGCATACTTTTTCCACCGGTAAAACCATTTGCGTATCCGACATGAGTGTAGGCATCATATGGAGAATATATTCTTTTAAGGTTTCTCCCGTGATCACAGCAGCCACGCCGGGATGCGCCAAGGCTTTTTCTGTATTAATACTCTTGATCTTGGCGTGGGCATAGGGGCTTCTGACAATATCCATGAATACCATGCCCGGTCGCACAATATCATCAACATAATTGCCCTGTCCGCGAATAAATCTGGGATCCTCTTTCCTCTTGACGGAATGACCCATTCCGCCGATTTCAGGTGAAGTTCTAGGTTCAGCCATTTTTCTCCTCCTTACTCTGCGGGAGCTTCTTGAAGTTTATTGGATGCATATTGCACCGCTTTCACAATATTCACATATCCAGTGCACCGGCATAAGTTACCCGATATGCCCCAGCGGATTTCTTCTTCCGAGGGACTGGAATTCTTATCCAAGAGGTGCTTGGAGGACATGATCATGCCCGGGGTGCAAAAACCACACTGCAGGCCGTGTTCTTCCATGAAGCCTTCCTGCAATGGATGAAGCGCTTCACCTTCCATCCCTTCGATGGTCGTTACGTCGCGGCCATTGGCCTGGACGGCAAATACAGTGCAGGATTTGACCGCCGTTCCATCCAGTAAAACAGTGCAGGCCCCGCAATGGGTCGTGTCGCACCCGATGTGTGTCCCGGTCATTCCCAGATTATCTCGAATAAAATGAACCAGTAAAAATCGGTCTTCAACATCCGCCGATTTTGTCTCTCCGTTTACATTGATTGTAATCGTTTGGGTGGCCATCATGATCCTCCTTCCGCTCTGTCTTTTGCCGTTTGGATTGCTCTGGCTGTCAAGGTTTTGACAACGGCGCGCTTGTATTCTTCAGACCCGCGATGATCGCCGACAGGTTGTGAAGCTGTAGCGGCCAATTCTGCGGCCTTTTCTATATCTTCACTGGATACGGAAGTACCCACAAGTGCATCCTGAGCTTCTGTGGCCCGAACGGGGGTGGGGCCCACATTGGTGAGTCCAATACCGGCGCTGGTACAGGTGTCACCATCAAATTGAAGCGAAGCAGCCACGCCGGCAATCGCATAATCCCCGACTTTGCGTTCTAACTTTTTGTAAGCGGCGCCGGATTTTCCACCGGTCGTTGGGATTTTTATCTCTGTCAGGATTTCATTTTGTTCGAGGGCCGTCATGAGGGGACCAACAAAAAATTCATCAATGGGGATAGTACGTTCTCCACCATCAAATAAGCCACCCGGTCCATGAACAACGACCTCTGCGTTCAGGGCGACCATCGTAGCCGGATGGTCGTTGGCGGGATCGCCATGGGCGATATTGCCCCCCACGGTCGCTAAATTACGGACCAGTGGGTCCGCAATAACTTCCGATGTGTCTTTCAATATGGGATATTTTTCTGCAACCAAGTCTGATGTTTCGACTGCAGATTCTCGCGCCATAGCGCCGATACATAAGTATCCGTCCTCTTCCTTAATATAATCAAGGTCGGAAAGTCCATTGATATCGACAAGGTGGGTGGGCTCTGCAAGCCGCAATTTCATCATGGGGATTAGGCTGTGACCGCCGGCCAGGATTTTGGCATCTTCGCCAAGTTCGCCCAGCAGTTTGATGGCCTCATCCAGGGTTGCAGGTGAATGGTAATCAAATGACCCTGGTATCATAGTACGCTCTCCTAAGTTATTTTTACCCCGCTCGTACTATTTTGTGTGGCGATACCTTCAAAAGGGCGTCGAAATGTAAATAGGGCGGGAATAATAATCAAGTTAATTAGAAGAAGGCTTTGACACTTGGAGAGACATGGTTTACACATTGATAATTTAAGTTATCTATTTTT
>CAYFJU010000012.1:0-51024 GCA_964343505.1 uncultured bacterium | reverse complement strand
ATTGCTATTATGGAACTTACAGCTTTTCATGTTATGCCAACTAGTCTTGACCCTTTATTTTTTTTTAAACTTTAGGTTTTTATCGGCTGTTTTTGTGCTTGAAACAAAAATTGAAACTAATTCATTGCATTCAGATTTTAACGATTCACAATTATCCAAGTTAATTGGGAATTGTTTTTTTAAAATAATCTTCAAAGATACCAATGTTTCCCGTAATTCCTTCAAGGCGATTTTCATTTTATGAATAAAATCTTTTATTGATTCCGCACCGCGAACTTCTCCATAAAGTAATGCCGGCGCAGTCCCCGAACGAATTATTTGACCACCAATATAATTTCCGGATCGTGAGTTGGGTAATGTTTCAGCCATATTCATAACATTTACAGCAAAATCAATCAGTCTATTCTCGAGTTTTTCAGATTCATACATCATTAGTTCCCTTTATATTGTGCCTTATCAAAATTCAACAATCATAAATCAAATTTTACAAATCATCTGTGTTGATGATTTCATTCATTCTATCCACATAGTCTTTCGCCGCTTTTCGGATTGCTTTTTCACTCAGGTCACCGGCAAAACTGATACCCCGGGATACATTGATCAAGGCATTGCCATTGGTATTACCGTCTATCATACTCCGTTTCAGGTCACCCCCTTGGGCGCCAATACCAGGAATCAAAAATGGTAACCCCGGCGCCTGCTTTCGTATTCGACTGATTTCCTCTGGTGCTGTGGCGCCGACGACCAAGCCAACATTATCATTGCTATTCCACTCAACAGCAAGTTGGGCTGTTTTATCAAATATTAGTTCGTCTCCAATTGGCTGATTTTGGAGGTCAACGGCTGAAGGATTCGATGTCCGGCAGAGGATAAAGACACCCTTCTCAAGGTCTTCCGTGAAGGGCACAATAGAATCCTGGCCCATGTAAGGACTCAAGGTTACAGCATCAAAACCAAAATGATTGAACAAGCTGTATGAATACTGTTTCGCTGTATTACCGATATCACCCCGTTTGGCGTCCCCGATAATGATGATATCATCGCCAAAATAATCCATGGTTTCTTCGAGCCATTGGAATCCTGCACTTCCCCACCGTTCAAAAAATGCCAGGTTTGGCTTGAATGCTGCCGCCACATCCTGTGTTGCATCGATAACCTTATACGTATGGGATTTCAAATTTTCCAATGTAACATCGGCAGATTTCAACCCTTCCGGATTTATGTCCAACCCCACACACAAATGACTCTCTTTTTGGTGAATTATATCTGAAAGGCGCGAATTAAATGATTTCATAGGCACGGAATTTACTCTCTTATGACCAGAACCTGAAAAAGGATTGTATAAGAAATGAACTACTTCTTTTAAATTCATCCCCCATGGATCAACTTTCAATTTCCCCTTCCTCAAAATCCCGGTCTAAAGTCATTGCTTCCAGTGGCGTATTCCAAATCGAATTGCTGGAGCATGCAGGCGAAGCAGACTTTCCGCAATTGATAGAAATTTCAAAATCGTTGGCCTTGGATTTTGGTGAAAAGGCCATTCTAACCAAAACCACCATTCATAAATATTTTAATAGACCCGGCTCACTTCCCTTTATCGCCCGTTATCGGGATGAAATTATAGGGTATATAATTGGCGTCCCCTTAGAAGCTTTGAGCCACGAACCTTGGGCGCGCATGGATGAAAATTTCGGAAATGGAAATACATTGTACACCTACGCTTTTGTGATTCAATCTGAATACAAAGGGAATGGTTATGCAAAAATGCTGAAGCGCGTTTTTCTCAGTTGGGCGAAGAAAAAAGAAGAAATCGAACATATAACCGGTCATGTGGTTAATGGCATTTCCGCCCGATTCACTGGCGATATTAAAATCATCAACCGCATTGAGAATTGGCAGGGGACTGGACAAACGTTTGAATATTACCGCCGGGATTTAGAGTCTGATCGATCCTCTCCCTTAAAAAATAATCCGCCCTTGATTACACGGACTTAGTCCTTTTTCGTCGCCAGGCTCACCACCAGCAGCGATACGACCGAAAGGGTGATTGCCGGCAAAACTTCATCCATATTATTATACACATTTGCCGGAATAAAATTGCGGATAAATACGGCTTCTTTCCATAGTAAGGTGGTGACCGTTCCTGTTATGATGGAAGCAACAGCTCCCTCTTTCGTGGCGCCCTTCCAGAACAAAGCCGCCACCAAACTGGGTGTAATTGCGGCACCATAAATGGTGTAAGCATAAAGGGCCCGTTCAAAGAATCCGGCCGATTTAGCAAATCCCAGGGAAACAATATAGGCGACAATCCCCAAGGCAAGCACCAGGATACGGCTCAGTAAAACAATTTTCTTTTCATCGGCCTTTGGATTTACATAATTCAAATAAACATCCCGCATGAGGGTGGTAGCGGGTACGAGAAGAAAACTGTCCGCTGTGGATATAATGATTCCTACAATTGTTGTCATCATCATCGCGCCCAAAAATGTGGGCAAGAATTTTGCGGAAGCATAGATCAGAACATACTTCCCTACTTCAGCATCGGGAATCATACTGGACGCCACCCAGGCAGAAAAAATAATCATAAGTTCAGCAATAAGGACTGCAATAATTAAGACTTTCGTGGCGGATTTGGCTCCCTCCGCATTTTTACTGGCGAAAAATCGCTGATACATATTCGCATCACCCATGATCAATAGAAATGGGGGCAAACAAAAATTGAGGATATCCATAGTGGAATACACTCCCCAAAAATTCATATGCTCCGGTTTTCCCATCGCTTCAAATGAGGCAGCCATTCCGGAGAAACCCCCTGCTTGAGCAAGAAAGATTGGAATCGCAATGACGAATGAAAAAATGATAACAATCCCATTAGCTACATCTGTATAAGCCACACTCACCAACCCGGCTAACATTGTATAGGCGATGATGAATATTGCCGCGATAATCGTACCTGTTTCAACACTAATGAGGGAATGTCCCGTATCATCTGTCAGAACCGTATTCAAAACAGCGCCACCCGCATTGAACTGGTAACTCACAATAACCATATAAGCCATCACCAAGGCAATCACTGAAAGCATCCGTGCACCAGGGCCAAACCTATCTCCTAAGATTTCAGGCACAGTGAATTTTTCAAATGACCTGACTTTCCCTGCAATTTGAGTTAAAAGGATTATACCTAAAATACTACCTATTGGTAGAATAAGAGCTGCCATTCCCGTATCATATGTTTTTCCTGCATTACCGAGAATTGACCCCGTGCCCATCCATGTGGCCAACATAGTACCTACCAAGATCCAAGGCGTTAAGGAACGACCGGCCACAGCAAAGTCGGATTGGGTCTTAATTTTGTTGGCTTTATAGAACCCGATGCCAATAAGGGTGAATAAATAAAAGAGAATTACCGTTAAGTGAATCATAAGTTGCTTCTAACTTGGTTAACTTGAGGCGGTGAAATTAATTTCAAGCCTTTCTTTTTCCAAGAATAGCAATGATATCAAAACAAATAATTTCAATCGTAATTTCAATAGGGCTAGTTCCAGCCCTGTGGAGCCAACCAAATCAAAGTGAATTGAACCAAAAAGAAAAATTCGTGAATCGACTGGCCAAAGAGTCCAGCCCATACCTGCTTCAACATAAAGACAATCCAGTGGATTGGTATCCCTGGGGCGCAGAAGCATTCAAAAAAGCGGCTGAATTAAACAGACCCATTTTTCTTTCTATTGGATATTCCACCTGTCACTGGTGCCATGTGATGGAGCATGAATCATTTGAGGATGAGCAAGTTGCCAAACTGATGAATGACAATTTTATTTCGATTAAAGTGGACCGGGAAGAACTTCCTGAGATTGACCATGTATATATGTCCGTTTGCCAAGCCATTACCGGCCGGGGCGGTTGGCCCCTCACGATCATTATGACACCGCAAAAAGAGCCTTTTTTCGCCGGTACCTATTTCCCCAAAAATGGCCGCTTTGGCCGGCCCGGAATGATGGAACTGCTCCCCTCAATCGCCGAGGCATGGAAAAACAAACGGGATGAATTGGTCAAGTCTGCCAATCGGATCAATGATTTTCTTCAAAAGTCTAATAAAAAAGAATTGGGTGATGCTTTAAATGAATCCATTTTAAAAGAGGCCTTTTTACAATTTGAAAGTCGGTATGATAAGATCCACGGCGGTTTCGGTACACAACCAAAATTCCCTTCTCCCCATAATTTGATTTTCCTTCTGCGCTACCACCATATGACCGGGGATAAAACATCCTTGATGATGGTTGAAAAAACACTTCAGGAAATGCGCATGGGCGGCATTTTTGACCATGTCGGTTTTGGGTTTCACCGCTATTCCACCGATAAAGAATGGGTGGTACCCCACTTTGAAAAAATGCTGTATGACCAAGCTATGGTAGCCATGGCTTATACGGAAGCATTCCAAATCACCGGCAACGATGATTATAAGCAGACAGCGGAAGAAATCCTGACCTACGTTCAAAGAGATATGACCGATTCCAGGGGCGGATTTTATTCAGCTGAAGATGCAGACAGTGAAGGTGAAGAAGGCCTGTTTTATTTATGGACTGTAGAAGAACTCAAATCCATTTTGGGTGAGGATGATGCAAATTTTATCTACAAGACTTTTAATTTGGACTCCCGTGGCAATTTCAAAGATGAGGCTTCAGGTCAATTTACGGGAAGAAATATATTTTATTTAACAGAACCTGTCAGGAATTCAAAAGATAAACAAAAATTATCTACAATTAGAGAAAAGCTTTTTGAAGTTCGTGAAAAACGCATCCATCCCATAAAGGATGATAAAATCCTGACGGATTGGAATGGGTTGATGATTGCCGCATTCACCAAAGCAGGTGTGGCATTCCAATCGCAGAAGTTTATCGATTCAGCTGAAAAAAGCGCCCAGTTTATTTTAAAGAATCTCACCGATGAAAAGGGCCGGTTAAAGAAACGATACCGGAATGGGAATTCCGGGCTGGATGCCCATTTGGACGATTATGCTTTTTTTGTGTGGGGATTATTGGAGTTATATGAAGCAACCTTTAATATCCATTACTTGCAGAAAGCGATTCAATTGAGTGAAACCATGGTTGCGGAATTCTGGAATGAATCCAGTGGTGGTTTTTATTTAGGCAGTGACCAAACGGAAAAATTGATCGTGCGTGCCATGACGGGATACGATGGAGCTATTCCTTCCGGCAATTCAGTGGCGGCCATGAATTTGCTGAAACTGACCCGTATTACCGGGGAGGTCAAATGGGCCGAAATGGCGGACAAAACGTTTAAAATCTTTTCGAATGAAATTAAAAAAGCCCCTACCGGGTTTACGTTCATGGTGACCGCTTTATTATTTGAAACCAATCAGCCGAAAGAAATCGTTGTGGTGGGATCTGGGAGCAACCCCGAAACCCAAGCGGCCCTTACGCGCATAAAAACTGAGTATAACCCCAGCAAGGTGCTCCTTTTCAAGAATATCGATGACTCAAATCGTGAACTTTCGCCCCTAGCGAAATGGACCGCCACTCAGCAAACGATTGATGATAAAACTACCTTTTATGTCTGCCGGGATTTCGCCTGTAAAATGCCCACAACGGATATTGAACAGGCCTTTAAATTCATCCATGAATAAACCATTATCTCGACGAGTTGGTGAAATGTTTGCTCACATCCAAGATTTAATGGACACCGCTACGCATACGGCGATTAACCGTATTCAGGAAAAAGGTGGAAAGAAAAACAGACTATTGGACTTTTTTTCATCCGTCGGTGATGCGTACTTTAAAAAATACACAGCAATAAAGAAAAAGAAAGAAGATCGGAGCACCTTAAATGATTCGGAATAAACAATTTGGAATGAAACTATGAAATTGAAATTGCACTGGCAGGTCCTTATTGCTATGGGGCTAGGCATTATTTTCGCGCTTATTTTCGAAGAGGGAGCTCTCATCGCAGCGCCTTTAGGAACCATTTTCATGCGCCTGTTAAAAATGGTTATCGTTCCCCTTATCTTTTTTTCCATTACCAGCGGAGTCGCCAGTTTGGGCGACAGTCGTACATTAGGACGAATGGGCGCCAAAACATTCGGTTATTATTTCATGACTTCAATCCTGGCAATCCTCATTGGTCTGACCCTGGCCAACATAATTAAGCCCGGCATAGGCGCAGAGTTCTCAGGCATTGGAAAAGCTTTCGACTCTTCCACCCTTTCCAAACCCAGTTCATTGGGTGAGATCATTTTGCGAATGATCCCCCTGAACCCCATCAAAGCAGCCACAGATGGTGATATATTGGCCGTTATTTTCTGGTGTATTCTATTCGGTTTCGCCATTACACGACTGTCTGGGAAACCACAGGAATTCCTCACCAATTTTTTTGATTATGGTTTCAAAGCCATGATGAAACTGACCCATGGTATCATCATCCTATTACCTTTAGGCGTGTTTGGGCTTATCAGTAAAGCCGTGGCCACAACCGGATTTGAGCTTTTTAGAGCGGTGGGAATGTATTTGGTTACCGTTGCTTTAGGACTCACTTTTCATTGGGCCATCATCCTACCTATCGTCTTTTATTTCTTCACCGGCATCAATCCAATAAAACATTTAAAAGCGATGGCTTCAGCCTTTCTGACTGCTTTTTCTACCAGTTCCTCCGGGGCAACCTTGCCTGTTACCTTGGAATGCATGGAAAAAAATGCGGGTGTATCAAATAAAACCACAAGCTTTGTATTGCCGTTAGGAGCCACAATTAACATGGATGGGACTGCACTATACGAGTGCGCAGGGGTTCTTTTCATCTCCCAAGTTCTGGGATTTGATCTATCCTTAACACAACAGGTGGTGATTGTTATAGTCGCTTTTTTGGCCTCTGTCGGAACGGCGGCCATCCCCTCAGCCGGCTTGGTTATGATTTATGTCGTACTGGACGCAGTGGGTCTGGGCAATCGACCAGAAGTTGATATGATTGTCGGTACCATGCTGGCAGTCGACCGTCCCCTGGACATGTTTCGAACCATGGTGAACGTTTCCAGCGACAGTGTCGGTGCGGTAGTAATTGCGAAAAGTGAAGGAGAGAAAAACCTTTACCCTGAAAACCCTACGCAAGTATAAAACCACGCAGCGTCTAAAATTATCCGCCATGAAGCCATCATCAGGTCTGATATTTAGCAGAGATCCAAATTCTTAATCGGGATTCAGGATACATAGCTTCGTGAATAAGCGTCCCAGTCTGACATCTCTGGCTGGGCAGCCGGAATTGATCTCAAATAATCTTGGATGAGGGTCTACTGAAGGTCGTATTACAGAAGTATAGAAGGCTTTGCAAAACCTGATGTGTGTAGAAAAAAGAAGTAAAATTTGTTTGATTAAGACAGAGAACGCAGTCAATAGCGGTGCTATGGGCAAGTTTTCCCCCGCCTGCCCCCGACCAGTCGGGTGGGCGGGCAGGAACGAAAAGTAGGCTAATTTTACACTTTTTAACTTGTCCGCCGTAGGAACGCAGGCGGGTTTGTGCAGTAGGTTTTTCAAAGCCTTCTTATAATTAATTGGGCCGTTGATCCGCGGCCCAGTTACCGATTACAGGCTGCGCCCCACGGAGGACCTTTATTTCAATTCTGGTGGGATAGGGGTCTAACAATTCACCATCAATATGGGCAGGAATGGGCACTCCGCTCTCAATCACCACTTCACTGGCTCGGTAGCTTTCCAATTCATCGATTTCTTCGATGGTTCCATTGAATAATTTGGGGAAACTGCGCAGGACCTTAAACTTCGAAATATTCTTTATAAAACTCAGATCCAATAAACCATCATCCACCTTTGCCCGGGGTGTGACCTGCAACCCTGCGCCTGTGTTCCACCCATTGCCAATACAAAGCATCCAGGCATCTCCATCGATTTGTTCACCATTTACAGATATTCTCAGGGGAATATTATTATACGTAGAAAAGGTATAGATAATTCCGACTAAAATTCTTAACTGCCCTTGCAGAAACTTAAATTTCTGCAGATTGGTATTGGTCGCACCTTCAAACCCAATCCCCACAACACTGATAAATAGTTTTCCATTCATCAGACCCACATCACAATCTTTTACATCATGAGCCAGCAAGGTATCGACTGCTTTATTTGCGTTTCCTATCGGGATGAAGCAAGTCCTGGCGAAATCGTTACCCGTACCAACCGGAATAATACCTATTGGAATATTTGAACCGTTTAATCCACACACCACCTCATTAATGGTGCCATCGCCACCCACCGTAACAACAACTTCATATTCTTTACCAAAAGTTCGGGCTAAGTCGGTGGCATGTTCAGGGGCCTCAGTTTGCATTGTTTTATATTCAATTGAACGCTGATCCAATTCAGCTTCAACCTGAGATAAAACTTTAGAAACTTTTCCTCCGCCACCGTGTGGATTCGCAATCAGCAGATAACGACGGTGATTCACTTGAAGGGATCAGTCAGGGCTTGAATTTTTCCGGACGATAATAATATTGATTCCCAGATTCGCCCGGTTTTAGAATCATCTGCAAATATGGCGGTGGATCCGGTTCGATAAATTCAATTCCTTTGAAGAAAGAATGATCCCCCAGAATGCCAGCTTCTCCAATTTCCTGGTGTTCATGCAAAGATGCTTCGATATAAACATCAGCGATATACAAATCTTCCCCCTCCGAAACAAAGGCCTGAAAATATCTTTCATGATTTGAATATGCTTTAGCGGCGGGAATTTCATCCATTTTGACGATTGTACCTTTGGTATCTCCATAATCGATTGAATTCGATTCGCGATCAATATTGCCGTAACTCAAGGGCGTATGCACGGGAAGTTTGTAATAATCAGCACTGTGGTCCAAATGTTCCTGGCAGGTGCTTGTCAGATTGATTACATACATGGCAAATTTAGGAACACCACGGGATAGATCAGGCGCCACGATTAACGAACAGATCAATTCCTGGAATTCGGGTAAGTGCCCCATATTCCCTTTCTTAAAATTAAAGGCAGTCATGTTGAGTAAACTCGTACCCGGTACAATTTCCATCGGACTCAATGCTTTTGGCAAATAAGGTAATATTACTTCAGTCTCCACTTCAAAAAAAGTGGAGAAAGCATAGTCAAAATTCCAGATAATTAAATTTTCACCAGAGGTATGTTTTGTCATAACATTAGGCTTTCAATAAAAAATCAAATTCTTCGGCCGCCGCCAATAATACGGCTGCGCCTTGATCAATTTGCGCCTTAGTATGTTCAGATGTCACAAAAGCGCGGATGATTGATTTATTTTTCTTTACGGCTGGAAACATCATCAGGGAAAAATCACACCCATTTTTTTGTAGAAAATCTCCTACGGGAATATATTTTCTTTCATCACCAAAAATGATTGGTACGACCCAAGCTTGAGATGTCCCAATATCCACCTTCCCTCTCAGAAGTGACCTAAGATAATCACCATTTTCACGAATTCTCTTTCGTTTTACCCTGCCATCTTCACTGCGTGACAGCTCCAAGGATTTTCGAATGCCTCCTGTTACACCGGGATCAATCGCACATGAAAACATTCTCGATCGAGAGTAATAATTCATGTAATTAATTAATTCCTTTTTAGCAAAAACACATCCACCAACGCCACCGAAAGATTTACTAAAGGTTGCGATAATAAAATCTGCTTTGTCTAAAATATCATATTCTTCAACTGCACCGCGCCCTGTTTCACCAGCCAACAAAAAAGAGTGGGCTTCATCCACAAGTAAAGCGGCACCATATTTTTTTGTTACATCAGCAATATCTTTTAGATTACCAAAATCGCCATCGGTGCTATAAATACCTTCTACACAGACTAATTTCCGTTTATTCTCCTTCTGGAGTCGCTTGAGAACTTTTTCTAAGTATCCCGCATCATTATGGCGGAATAATTTGATATTACCCTGGGACAACACAGCCCCATCTACAAGGGAAGCGTGGGAGGCGTGATCCAAAATTACATAATCGCCCTGGTGGATATAACTGGCAATAACACCAACATTGACACCATACCCAGAGGAAAAAAGGGAAACACCATGATCCGGCATTCCGTAGAAATCAACCAAGTCAGCCTCAAACTGCTTATGGATGTCAAAAGTACCGTTTAATACCGGCGATCCGGTGGCGCCAATGCCATATATATCGATGGCTTCTTTTGCCGCTTGGATCACTTCCGGATGGTTCGCATACCCGAGATAATTATAGCTGGAAAAATTAAGGAGGTCTAATTCCTCACCGCCTTCACGCCTGATTTTAATCTCCGGGCTTTGGGACGTTAGACGCGGAACTTCTAACGTATATTTATCATGCTCAATAACATCCTCACGCCAAAGGTTGAATTGTTTGATTTCAGCATGGTTTCCACCCGTGCTTCGCGCAAACATATCCAAAGTAAATTCTGTAAAACTTGGTCTTTCTTTCATATGGATGTTTCTAATTATAAAAGTTTAAGAACACCGAAACCTATGTAAATCCACAATCAATTCCAAGTAATCACAACGAAACTTCTGTAAATCGAATAAACCTGTGAAAAAACTTGATAATCCTGAACGCTTCCGTGATCTTGAATAAAATGCCGCCGCCGCCGCCAATAGACCGGTGTTCCATGGCTCGAGAAATTAACAATTCACTATTGGGAAGTTTTTCTGCCAACTTAATGGATTCTGTGAAAGGCGCCAGTTTATCATCGGTCCCGTGAATGACAAACACCTTTTCCTGAATATCCTCACACCAGTATCGCGGTGAAAAAGCATTTACTTTTTCAGGGATTTCAGTTTTTATCAGACGATAAAGATGCATCACATCATCCGTTTGTTGACCATGAATGATTGCCTCGGAAATTTCTTTTACCTTCCCACTTAAATTTGCGATTTGGGTTTTAACACCTTCATGATCTTGTTTGACAGCAGTCGCCAATACAGATTGAATTGGGGATATATCATAACCAGGATCAATATATTTGATATAATTATGGAAGAAACCGACAATGCCCCAAGGTTCAACTTCTAACTGTCTGACTTCTCCATTATACTCAATTCTTCCTGTGAATAAAAAATCAACTACACCGAAAAAGTCGTATCCTGTCCCAAACACAATGACTGACTTAGGCGGATTGTGTTTAATGGTTCCTTTATTTAGTGATTTCAAAACTGAAATACCCCCAAAGCTGATGCCAATCACGGCGACGGGTAATTTGGACCATTGGGGTTGTTTTTTCAGCCAAAGGTAAAATTGAGAATACCATTCCATAATGGCTTCAGATATTTCCATGATTTGCAGCGGTGGTATCCTGGGGATGAAAACTAAGGAACCTGAATCTGCCATGGCATGACCTAATGTTCTCATGGCCGGATGATCTTCCTGCTTAGGGGAACCACCAGGATAAACAATAATGATGGATTTGGGCGCTTTAACCGGATGAAAAATGCGGTATGGCGTTGCCTGTCCACCCAATCCCTCATAGGCATGTTTTTCTTCCCGGATATGGTCAGGATATTTGTCTCTATAATTCCTGAGACCGGAAACGACTCGGAATGCACGTATATATGGCATATTTACTTCTTTAAATCGAAAGGTTGTTTGTTGAATTTCAGTACACTTTTGACACAACCAGACCCGTTTCTAAACATATTATGCAATGGATCAAAATTAAGTAAAGGCTTCGATCCTGAAGACGCGCCTGTAATCAGATCTTTTTTATTGGATATATTTTTCATTTAACGTGTCACCAAACGACTAGTAAGAAACCAAATTAAAGTAAATGACAATCGTTGGACAAATAGAAAAATACCCGTAAACTTAACCAGCTATTTAATAATTCTTACTTCAGTCTTTGAATTTCAGGATCTTCAAATAGTAATCCTGGAGCTCACCTTCTGAAGCCAAAAAACAGGCCTTTCCCGATTTTTATCGGGATGAAGGAAGTTTGCTGGCGTCAGAGGCCTCTACCGTGTCTCACGGGTCCTTGAAATCGATTCTGAAGTAAGAAAATAAAAAACCCCGTCCATCTACACTTCGTTCCGAAGTACATGATTCGGGGTTTTTTATTTATCCATCGTCGCCTGAATTTGGCTGATTCGCCAGCGGGACCCTTTTACTTTCAGGTGGACACCATCATCTTCATAATTCCGCTCCAACACATCTACACCCTCTTGTGCAAGGGCCATTTCTTTTGCTTCCTGGTACGAAAATTGAAGATCAACAATCTGAAAATTTTCATCCATAACATTAACAATTTTCCGGGACAGTTTGTCGATTCGCAAATTGTTTAAGGCCGATACATAGATGCCTTCAGGGAATTTTCGCTTTAAAAAACTGAGCTGTTTTTCAGCGCCTTGCTGGTCAATTTTATTTAATACGATCAGCATTTGATGTCGTTCAGCACCCAAGTCCTTTAAGACTTCGATAATTGTTTTATAATGATCTTCCACCTGGTTGGATGAGGCATCCAGAACCAATATAATCAGGTCAGCTGCCACGACTTCCTTCAAAGTACTCCTGAAACTAGCCACCAAGTGGTGCGGCAGTTTGCGGACAAACCCAACTGTATCACTCAATAAAATCGAATGGGCGCTATCCAATTCTACCGATCGAATAGTCGTATCCAAGGTTGCGAATAGTTGATCCTGGATAAAAACGTCGGTGCCTGACATGGCATTCATTAACGTTGATTTCCCCGCATTGGTATAGCCCACCAGAGCCACCTTATATTGATTCCCGCGGCGCTTACTTTGCGTTTCACGTTCCCGGTCAATTTTCTCCAGGTCACGCTTCAATTTTGAAATGCGTGTTCGAATGAGACGACGGTCAACCTCGATTTGCGTTTCACCCGCACCGGCACGAGTCCCTATTCCACCCATTTGCCGTTCCAGGTGAGTCCAGGCCCGCGTTAATCGCGGCAGCATATATTCCAATTGAGCCAATTCAACCTGAGTCTTGGCTTCCTTTGTTTGGGCGTGCTGCCTGAAGATATCGAGAATGAGTGCACTGCGGTCAATGACTTTTACATCCTTCGCCATATTACTATAATTCTTAATCTGCCCCGGACTGAGTTCATCATCAAAAATGATGAGTGAAACACCCAATTCTTTGGCCTGGTTGATGATTTGTTCCGCCTTACCGGTGCCGATAAAAAAAGACGGGTTTATTCGAGATAATTTTTGCGTAACATACCCCACAACTTCAGCGCCCGCTGTATTGGCCAAAAGCTGCAATTCATCAAGATGCTCTTCTAAAGTGTGTTCATCCAAATCACCGTGGATCACACCCACCAGAAGCGCCTTTTCCTTTTGTTCTATTTCAGGATTATCTATCATGATTGTGCTTTTAATGCATCACGCCGCGGACGACTCAAATATGACTCTATCATAAATAAAGCAATCGCAATCAACAGGAATGTACGCCATAATGCCATCCCATGGCGTTGGGTTGAAATTGTTTCTTTGATATCTACACCGGGATTGATCCAAACCGTTTTGTTTTTTCCCAATATAGAAATAATTTGATTCGTCGTAGCGCGCAAATTCGGTTTTTCAAAAGGTGACAGTATTGTTGAAAAAGCAGTATAAAAGTCATCTCCTGCAAATACTTCATAAGATCCCAATTCATTGATTTGATTGATGATCAGGGCCTCGAGATTATAATCAGGTACGACCAGGATTTTATTGCCCGATGGTGTGACTACAGACCATTTTTCGTTAATGAGGTCTTTGTTAATCTTGATATATTTTGATTGACCTACCTCAACCATGGATGTATTGATTTCGTTGGTTGCAGACAAAATAAGCAACCGATGAATCAAGGGAATGAGCAGCCCTTTCATGCCAAAATCATTCCATCTAAGATCCAGAGGAGAGGAGAAAAAATAAATCTGACTCCCTGAATGGGGGATCTCAATGAGAAAAGGGTCATCATTATTTAAGGCCAGAATTATTTTGTGATTGGGACTGTTTGCAACTCTCGTATACCTAAACACTTGGGGCAAGGCCGATTCCACATCCCTTAAATTCAATTCCTGCAGGATTGGATTGTCCCGGTCTTTCACTTCCACAGAAAAATACGATTCCCCCTCCAATTGCACTATTTCATCCAAGCTGGGCAATTTCAAATTCGAACGAGTGATGGCTTTTATGCCGGCATAATTTTCGCCTGCAAACCAAAGAATACTGCCGCCCTCAGCTAAAAATCGTTTAATGGATTCAACTGTAGAAGCCGATAATTGTTTTGGGTCCTGGAGGATTAATACATCCGTTTCATCTAAATAAATGCGGTTAATCTTATTCATAATTTTTAATTCCACATCCAGAAATCGTTCTTTACCGCTGATGGACTCCAAAACCGTTTTCAGCATGAATAACCCATCTTGGGAATTAGCAACCACTTTACAGGATATTTGCTCCGGGATTGTAAGCTCAAAAGTCTGTTGATCATCCAAAGGATAATCATCCCTTGGGATTTCCAGTTTGCCCCGAATCACACCGCTTTTCCCCGGATAAACCTGGAATAAAAAATCTTTACTGCGTCCCGGCTGAAAATGGGATACAATTTGACCTACACGTTCCTCATTGAGATACAATTCTACTGGAATATTGCGTTTCTCAATTGGCCCCATATTCTCAATTTTTGTATTGAGCTTCAATAAATGGTTGGGAAGTTTAATTTGGCTGACAGCGGAAATATCTGTTATGGATACATTTTCTGCCAATGTTTCCTGTCCAATACAATAAAATCGCCATCCATTGAATGCAGTGCTGAAATTTGACGGGGGCGCACTGGGAAAATCACTCAAAATAAAACATTCCCGATTAACAGTAGCCCCTTCTACTGACTTCAATACTGAATCAACAACCGACCAGATTTTATCTTTGCCAACCGCTTGCTGTATATCCCAATTGGCAGGATTAACTGTCATTCCCTTTTCAATGATCCCCTGGTATAATTGTAGAACCGGCGTTGTTTGATAAACATGGAGATTCACTAATCCATCAAACCCGGCAATGATATTCGGCAATTCTGCTTTCACCCGATCCAGATAAGAGGTGCGGTCTTCCGTCACCGCCATACTAGCTGAATTATCAATAATGATTACAGCGGTTGATTCTTTTTCGCTGGGCACCCAGGCGGAATCGTTAATTTGAATCGGGCCCGAAACCATGAGTGCCAATGCTGTTATGATACCCATTCTTAAGGCAATTAATATCCATTGCCGAATTTTTAATTTTCGGATGGTTTCATGTTCTAATTCCTGGATATGACGAATGGAAGAGAAATCAACTGTCTTTGTATTGCGCAGACTGATGAGATGAATAATAAGGGGTAGCGATGCCGCGAACAGGCCCCACAATACGGACGGGAATAGGAAGGACATTAGATCGGTGTTGAAAGCATCATCATGATAGCACCTGAACCGAGGGGGATTTTAAAATTGTCATCCAATGGAATCGGTACTAATTCCATTACCATTGCCGCAACCGCACCACTCAAAGAAACGGTCAGGGGTAAAGTTGGAAAAGTTAAAGCAACTATTACACAGACTAATAATCCACCGAAAAATCCCTCCAACGATTTATCCCAAATTTTATGTTTTCCAAATCGCTGACCGATCAACCCTGCTGCAGTGTCCCCAAGACTCATAAAAATAAGCGCAATTATGGCGACAGGTTTAGAGAATATCATAATTGAAATAACTGCACCAATCATCACCCACGTGGCGCCAGTCAGTTTTCCTTCTTGTTCATGGCTTCGGAGCATGGAATCAAAAAACAGATTAAAAAAAGACTGGATCCATTCTACTTTATGCCGCAAAACATCCACCAGTATGAATAAAACCATGATAACCGATAGTATTTTTACAAATGCCCATTTTTCAGGAAAAACATAGGCATAAGCCAAGGGGATTGCCAGGTTAAACAGGTGAATTAATTTTCTAATATATTCGTTAAATGGTATCATTTTTCATTGGAGAGTTTGTCAAAAATATCTTGAAGGTCTAATATGCTTACAACCAAATCAACTTGGGTGGTCTGATCTAGAACTGTTCCAGGTGCGATGGATTGATCTAATACGGTGTAAGGCACTAAATCTTCGTTTTGTTGATAGGAAATTTTTCCGACTTTAAGGCGGGCATGAATTAATGCTTCTTTTGCTTTTTTCATACTCAAGCCAAATAATTGGGGCACCTGAAAAAAGTCCGGGGGTAATCCCTGGCTGACTGTTATCTGAAGACCAAGGCCCTTTTTAATATGATCTCCCGATTTGGGGAATTGCCAGGCGACGGTTCCTTTGGGATAATCGGGATTATATTCCGTATAAACCGTATCAATCTGAAGGCCCAATTGTTGAAGAGATATTTCTGCACTTCTGCGCGACTGCCCCACCAAACTGGGCACCAATACCATTTTCTCCGGTCGGGCGATTTTTAGCCGGATGGTCCGCCCCGGTTTTACTTTTTGTCCTGCTGTGGGATATTGGTCAACAACTGTTTGTGGATCTACATCGGAAGTATAAACCGTATCAAATACCACAGCTTTAAATCCTTCAACATCCAATTCTCTGATCGCACGATCGAGGGATTTACCATTCACATCCATCACTAAAATGCTTTTATCCTGCCGGACATAAGATGGCATGACAAACCAATCAAAAATGAGAATGAATCCCAGGGAGACAATCCCCAGAGCAATGAAAAAGTGTATTACTTTATTAATCATTTTTTACGAAGCCGTGCGGCAAACATACCGTCAACCTTATCGCGTGGCGGAAAAGTTTCTAAACATCCTTGATGATTCAGCCAATTGTTTGGGACAAAGTCTTTACCTGATTCAGGAGAGAAATCAACATTCAATTTAAGGAACGACTCAACCACATTCCAATTCTCTTCCGGCTCGAGAGAACAGGTTGCATATACCAATACGCCATTCGGTTTTAAAAATTGGGCTGTGTGATTCAAAATCGCCGCTTGGATTTCCACCATTGATTGAACGTCGTCCTTCTCCCGGCGCCAACGAATATCCGTTCGACGGCCGAGAACACCTGTCCCGGTGCAGGGTGCGTCAATCAAAATACGATCGGCCATCGGAAACTGATCCGCACTGGCATCCTTACAGTCCCAGTGGATTTTCAGATTCAATTCTTTGGCCCTGTCAGCACCCAATCGTACACGCTTTTGACTAATATCGGATGAGAATACTTGCCCATCAAATTTCATTCTTTCAACGATATATTCCGATTTTGTTCCCGGCGCTGCGCATACATCTAATATAGTTTCTCCGGGCTGGGGGTCCAGCAATTCTACCACGGCTCCGGAAGCGCGATCTTGAACAGTGATGTTGCCCCTTTTAAACAAATCACTTTTTAATACCTTCCCTGCCCCAGATTGCACTCTCACAAAATGATTCGATTCAGGGCTGCCGTATGTTTCTATTCCGAGTTCCTCTACTTGATGTAGGATAGTCTCCTTTTGATCCGGGTCGCAATTCAACCGCAGATCAATGGGGGATGGCTGATTAAAATATTCACATAATTGAATTGCTTTTTCTTTACCAAATTGGGGGATCCATTTTTCAATTAACCAATCCGGATATGAATACCATTCGGAAAGCGATTGTTCTGCATTTATTTGGGTTGGGTCAATGCCACCCGTTTTACGCATGAGCGCATTGACCAATCCACTGAACTTCTTACCCAGCTCGTTTTTTGTCAGTTCCACCCAAGAATGAACACCGGCGTGTGCAGGAATATTTTCATCCATAACTGCTTCGTAAAATCCAAACCTGAGAATAATATGGACCGACGGATGAAGTTTTTTAAGCGGTTTATCCAAAAGTGAAGCGATCCAATAATCCAATCGCCCCCGCCAGCGAACCACTTCATTGGTAAGGACTAAAGTGCGGGAAAGATCTTTTTGGGATAATTTATTCTTCTTAAAATAACGATCGCGAACAGCTTTTAAGCGATCATTTTTTCGCTCAAACTCATTCAGAATATGAAATGCATGATATCGAGCATCTTTCATTATTCACCGATAGGATCACCTAATTTTACCGGGATACCCCTGAGTAATTCAGCTATGGTCATTCTGCGTTTTCCCTCCAGCTGGATTTCAAGTAGTTCCAGCTGGCCTTCTCTACATGAAACAGCCATTTTATGTTTTTCTAATAATGAAATTTTTCCCCATTCCCCAGAATGACTTTCATTTAGAACCTTGGATTTATAAATTTTTAACCTTTTACTGTTCAACGAGGTAAATGCGCCCGGAGATGGAGATAATGCCCTCACCTTGTTTTGAATATTTTCCGCGGAGTCAGTCCAATGAATCTGACATAATTCTTTGGTAATCTTAGGCGCTATTGAAACCAATTCGTTGTTTTGAGGGATAGGGTTAATGGTTCCATTTTCCAATTGATTTAATGTTTTCAGAAGGAGAGCACTGCCTTCTTCAGCCATTTTTTCCGTAAGAGAGCCAAAGTTATCTTCATCACCAATACGAATTTTTTTCTGTAATAGAATCGCACCAGTATCTACTTCGGATTCTATAAAAAAAGTAGTGATACCAGTCTCTTTATCTCCGTTTAATAATGCATGCTGGATCGGGGCGGCGCCTCTATACTTTGGAAGCAATGATGTGTGCAAATTCACTGATCCAATTTTAGGGATTTTAAGAACAGCATTCGGGAGGATGCGAAAGGCAACAACAACAAATAAGTCAGGATTTAAAGATCGCAGTTGGGTCTGAAATAAATCATCCTTGAGAGATTCGACCGGTATAAAATTCAGACCCAATTCATTGGCGAAATCGCCTACCGCCGTGTGGCGTAATGTACGTCCCCGTCCCATCGGTTTTGGCGCATTACTGACCACACCCACAATCTCATGGTGGGACGTATGTATTGCATTCAAAATTGGGTTGGCAATCGCCGGGTTGCCCAAAAAGACAATTCTCATAGACATTCCCCCATAGAATAAATCAAGAAATTTGAAAGGATATTAAAGAACAAAGGCCTTTCGATCTTTGGCGCGGGAAATAGCGTCTTTTTTAATTTCTTTCAATTCTTTTTCAACACCCATCTTTATGGTTGTTGAAACGCGGTCAACAATAAAAATACCATTCAGATGATCCATTTCATGTTGGATGGCCCGCGCCAGAAGTCCGTCGATTTCTTGCGTATGCTCGGTCCTGTTTTCATCCTGATATTTGAATGTGATAAATTCAGGACGCTTCACATCGAGTCGAACATCGGGAATGGACAGGCACCCTTCCTCAAACCAGGATTCGCCCCGGCTTTCAAGGATTTCACCATTGATAAAAATATGAATATTGTCCCCTTCATCTTCTATATCTGAGATATCAATGATGAACAAATTCATATCAACGCCAACCTGATTAGCCGCGAGCCCAATACCGTTTTCTTCATACATGGTATCGAACATATCATCAAGCAATGTAGGAAGATTATCGAAATCCTCTACCGGCTTACAGACTTTTCGGAGAATCGGATCTCCATAATGGACAACTTCCATTAATGCCATTAAGACTGGCCCTCGATCGCTTCTGTTTCAGTTTCTTCAACTTTATCCGTTAGTCCTGCAATCGCAGTCTTATTGACGGTAAAACTGGTATTTTTATCTACTTTAAGAATCACAGCTTTCTTCTCTTTGGTTTTGAAGCCGCCAATCGTACCATGGATGCCACCGATGGTGACAACTCGATCGCCCTTTTTCAAATCGCCCAACATCTTCTGTTTTTCTTTTTGACGCTTGGCCTGTGGACGAATCATTAAAAAATACATGATTGCCAGAATAAGGACGAAAGGTAAATAGGTCATCAATCCGCCCCCCTGGGCACCTTGACCACCTGCAAATAATTGTATGAAATTCAATTTTATCTCCTAATCTTGAGCAGGGAAATTACCGAGGAAATACCAATTTATTATAAAGATTAAGCAGCCTTTTTCAGGCGAATCTCAAAAGTGGTTCCATACCCAACTTCACTACTAAGCACTTTGATTTCTCCCCGATGTATTTCAGCAATAATCCGATTCACCAATGATAAACCCAAGCCCCATCCTCTTTCCTTGGTACTGAATCCGGGACGAAAAATATTTTTCCAATCTTTTTTGGGTATCCCTGCTCCATTATCTTGAATTTGAATGATACCGAACCCGCCATTGGAAGAAATCGAAATATTGACTTCACCTTGTTCCCCCTTAATGGAATCTATCCCATTTCGAATGACATTCTCGATGGCCCAACCGAGAAGCGTTTCATTCCCCTCGATAGAAATATCTTCTGCCGCTGAGAAAGTTAATTCAATTTCCTTACCCAATGATGGCATCCGCTTTTTCAGGTAAACCGTTTGGCGATTCACTAAATCTTTTAGAGCAATACTCTTGAGTGCAGACACTGAACCCATTTTACTGAATCGATTTCCGATTTGATTCAGTCGTTTCAAATCCGATTCCATTTCTTGCACCACAGCCGATGATTCCTCCGGATGGATTTTTAATCGATCAACCCAACCCATGAGCGCTGAAACAGGCGTTCCTAACTGATGGGCTGTTTCCCTGGCCATACCCACCCAAATATTTCGCTTTTCACTATTGCGTATCGAATTAAAACCCATGAAGCCCAGAAAAATAAACAGCGCGACAACACCGATTTCCAGGTAGGGCAGCCATTGCAGCTTCCTGATGAGGTCTGAATCACCATAATGCAGAAAACCCAGTAGGATTGATTCCCCAGTGTTAGGGTCAGTAAAAGCAATGGGAATTGGATCATTCTGCCGATCCATGGAAGCCATGGGCTTTCGAATTTGATCTGGTGTTAAATCTTTCCCCAGATTCCGTGAATAAACCGGCTTATTATCCGCGTCGGAATAAATGATGGGGAATTGCACCTTTTTAATAATTTCATCAAATACAAAATTCAAATTAGCGTCGGAACCCTCATTCACGGTTTTGGCAATAATTTCTGAATAGAGTTTTACAATTTCCCTGTTATCATCCCGCAAACGGTTTACGATAGAATTTGAATAGACAAGTAGACCGATAATCAAAATCAGACCAACAAAGAAAAGGCCGATTTTTATGTTTCCGCTGTTGCGGTAGTTATTCATGAACCCTTTCGCCTTAAATATCCAAAACCGATGAAAACAAGCGCCAACCCGAAGGATGCAAACGAAAAAGTCAGACCTTTGTTAAAAGAAGATTTATCATAAATGAATTCGATGGTATGATTTCCTGCCGGGACAGCCACACCCCGTAAAATACCGTTTACCTTATGTGTTTTGACCTCAACTCCGTCGATCATGGCTTTCCACCGCAAAGGATAATAAACTTCGCTTAACACTAAGAACTGATTCCCATCAGATTCGGATGAAATGGCGAATTTATGTAGGGACTTTTCAAAATTCGTTATGGACACTCGTGAGCCTGACGGAATACTGACCTCTTCGTCGACAAAAGCGGTCTTTCGTGGATCAAAATCTGGGCGAATAATTTTATTCCAAATGTCCTCATCCGTTACAGTCTCCGTTTCACTGACAAACCATGCCCGTGGTAATGAGTTTGACACTTCAAGTACTTCAACGGGGATATTACCCCGTGAGGATTTTATCTCTCCTGTTTTCACCGTTTTAAGTTCAGGATTATCAATCTTTCGGGGGCTGATGAGATATTTCACATTCAGCATTCTCAATACAGGCAAGGCCGCCGCATTCCCTGTCTTGGATAAAAATGTATCGTATTCCTTCAGTTTGGCTGGGTGATATCCACCAATAGATTCTAAACCAAAAGAGGCAAAACGGCTTTCACCGAATAGGCCTCCAATGGGATAAATTCTGTAATCGCTTTCATCCTTTTTGAGGAATTTGATGATTTCGTCTTCCTGGAAAAATCTGTCCACTGCCCGATTGGAAATCAATTGAGAACCCCGTCCGCTGGAACGAGAAGGATTAATAATTTTATGGTTCACTATCCCAATATCAATGATTGCCAGTACGACCAAGGATGAAAGGACCATTCCTTTTGAAGTTTTCCGGTTTATCCATAACCATAATTCCGTCAATAATATGCCTGAAAAGAGGATCATTATCCATGCATCTTTTTGCCATAGATCCCAGCGCATGTTATTCAAGGCCTGGGCAGCTCGGGGATCCTGAATCCGGGGAGGCGTGAAACTTCCCCTGACTGCTGACTCGATTCCGGAACCGGCGAGGATCATTCCCACCGTAAAGAGTCCAAATATTCCAACCAGTCCCCAGAACCAATTGGGAATTTTTCCTTCTTTTAATTTAATGATTTCATCCAAACCGAACGCCGCCAGTACGGCCACATTAAACTGAAGTAGAATGAGGATCATATGGGGAACTCGGAACTTATTGAAGTAAGGAAAGAGGTTGAAAAACAAATCATAAACCAAGCTGAAATGCTTGCCGAATGAAATGAGAAGGGCCAATCCGGAAGTCACTATAAAAAACCAATGAATCAGGTCACGTTTTTGGATCAATCCTATGATTGCTAACAGTAAAATGATAATACCCATATAGTTGGGATAATCTGTAAAGGGCATGAAGCCCCAATAGGTTTGCCCACCAAATCCAAAGGCAGCAGGAATAAAAAATGTCAGAATTTCTTTCGGATGAAACGACCACCCTGTGGCATAATTATAATCGGCCCCCCCGCCTGCTGAACCACCCCGGACGGAAAATGGCGTATATTCCATTGATGGTAAATATATCAATAATGACAGGCCAACCCCTAAAATACAGGCAAATAAAAATAAACCGAACCCTTTCCCAACAAGCATTCGATTTTTTGAATTACGAACACCATCTATAATTATTAATAAACTATAAGCCCCAATCAAAAGCCATGTGTAATAGGCAATCTGGGCGTGGGCCCGTTGGAGTTGAAATCCGAGTAAAATAGCCAGCCATCCTACATTCCATAAATTAGGGTTTTGCCATAACCTTACGGTAAACCAGAAAATCCAGGGGATATAGGCGGCCGTCATCATTTGGCTGCCGTGCCCATACACCACCATGGTTACCATATAGGGTGTAATCATGAAGGCAGTGGCCCCCAAACCAGCGGCCCATGTTGAGCATTTAAAATGCCGCAATAACAGGTATCCACCAATTCCAGCAAACAGAAGGTGGAGTAATTGAATGATCATCCCCGGCAACAAAAACAGTTTAAACAAATATTCCGGAAAATAAAGTTTGGATAAATTCGTGAAAGCTTCGGCTGTCGGCATTCCGCTGAACACCCACGGCTGCCATTGGGGAAATTCACCCGCTTCTTCAGACAAATCACTTAAGGCCATACCGATAGCCTTGGGACTCAGACTGTCCGGTGAACCAAAAGTCTTTCCTCCAAAAATAACCGGTTCAAAAAGGATCGCAATAATGACAAGCATCACTGCCGAGGCGATAACAACTGGTTTCTTCAAATCTATTTTCATTTTTTTATTATTGTTCTTTTTAAGACTCCAAGCCCTTTGAGAAAATCTAAATCTTCATCTTCAATTTTTAAAATCCACAAAATCAATCCAAAGCTTCCTAACGAGAAAATTCCGGCGGATAATAAGGTGATTAAGGTATGGAATGGCAGGAGAAAATCTTTGATAGTAAGGAGGCCAAGAATTGTCAATAATCCGGCAATGATAGGCTTAATTACTTTTCGATTTATAAAACTCATTTTCAGGATCACACCCACCTCAATAGCCCGAGCCAGTCCGACAGTAGTTAATGAAATCAATGTGGCCATGGCAGCACCCATGAGTCCATACTTGGGGATCAGATATATATTTAACCCAAAATTTAGTGTGAATGCACCGATCGAATTCCATAGAACTAATTTTGTATGTCCGGACATACTTAATGTTGGGCCTGCCGCGCCCAGAACTGCCTGGATAAATGTTGCTGCCGTAAGGACAACCAAAACCTTTGCGCTGGATACATATTCTGCCCCAAACAGTAATAATACTTTTTCAGGGAAAATGATAAAAACAGCCGAAACGGGGATGGCACACATCAGCAGCCAACGGCTCACCAGTTTATATGTATCGGCCATTTTTCCTTTTTCCCCTGCTCCATGAAATTGAGATACCATTGGAGCATAAATACTCAAAAAAGAAAGAAGCAATGCCTGAAGCAATCCCGCTGTTCGGGCGGCAGGATGATACAACCCGACGGTGGTGGCATCCGTGAAATAACCCAACATGAGAATATCCATCCAATGCATAAAAGTCTGAAGGATTGTTACAAACATGAGAGGATAAGAAAATTTTAATAATTCTTTGTCAAAATACGCAGTTCGTATTTGATTATTACTTACACCGGAAACCCGTTTGAGGACGACCATCATGACAAAAAATCCGATGACACCTGTAACAAGCATGGGCGCCATGATGGCGGACTCAGTTGAAATAAACCAATAGCAAATGACCATGCTTCCTAATAGAAGGGTCGGATTTAAAAATTGAGTAACAAAGGTTTTATACTTAAGCCGTTTAAATCCTTGGGTGGCATAAGCAGAAACAAGCGTGATTGCATTAAATGGAATGGCAATGGCAAATACGATCAGGACTGATGTTAATAAGGGTGGTTCTTTTAAGATTTGAGTTACAATAAATCCGGATGAAATGATTAGCCCAACCATGATCACCAGCGAAAATGCGGCTGTCATTTTTAACGCTGATGCGACCACTTTTTGAATTTTCTCTGAATTTGTTTCTGGATTCAAGCGACTCACAAAGCGCATAACGCCTGTTTCTAAACCCATTTTGCCTAATACTTCAGAAATAAGCATGATTGAATTCGATAATGAATAAATGCCTAAAAATTCTGCCCCGACCCAACGGGCCAGCAAAGCGGTGTAGAGATACCGATTTACATTGCCGTAAACCAGACCGGAAAAGGTTATGGTAGATTCCTTGGCGATTTTGGTGGCGGTGTTCATGAATTCACCAAGGAAGAATAAAGTGATTCAAATTTGTTCACTATTTCGCCTTCGGAAAATAATTCTCCAACTGCTTTTTTCCCCGATTTTCCAATATCAATCAACAGATTTTTTTGAGGTAAAAATTCATTGACCTTTTTGGCCATTTCTTCATTGGAATTTGTAACCCACAACCCATTTTGCGCACCGATGTCAATTCCTTCCGCACCCACGGCTGTTGTGATAACGGCCGTTCCGCAAGCCAGAGCATGGGGTATTTTCATTTTTAAACCGGCTCCGATTTGAATCGGGGCCACCATAAGCATTTGGGATGCAATGAATGAATCAATATCATCAATGAATCCTAAATAATTTACCCCTTCCATGTCATTGATTTGCCGGATGATTTGATCTGGTAAATCCTTGCCCACAATATTCAATGAAACTGTGCCGGATAGTTTCGGATAAATTTCATCGGTTAATATTTGCACTGCCTGCACATTTGGTGCGCGGTTGTATGAACCCACAAAGCAAATTGAGTTGGGACTTTTGGGGATATCACCGATGTCGGGGATTCTGATCTGAGGCGGTATAACCAGTAAATCTGTGGTACAGCCAAGATCCGCTAAATAGGCATTATCATCTTTGGTCAGGGTGATAACTGCATCAAATTTATTGGCGATTTCCGGTTCTAATTCTTTGGCAATTTCATAAGACCTTTTGTCTGAAGCTCGGCCGCTTGCCCACCCTCGCTCATATAGTTTTGCCGATACATCATGAAATACAATAACCTTCGGGATTTTTCCAATTTGCTCAGCATAATGATGCATCACATTGTATTCAAATTGAACAAGGTCAAAATTATATTCTGCCACTAATCTTGAAATGAGCTCAGCCATCTTTTTCTTTTTGTATTTTGCAAAAAAGAAGGGCTCTTCCCTCTGAATGTATTGAAGCATCGAGGTCAAGTTTCGAATTCCAGAGGATATTTTTCCGGGGAGGGATGTTTGGTTACGCGGATATGAGATTGTATTCACTTTAATCTCATGATTGACAAGGGCCGAAATCATGCCGTATTCATCCGTGTCAATAAAAGAAGCCAGGGTCACATTATGGCTATTGGCTAATGAAACAATGTTTCTGAAAATAAGCTGAGCGCCGGCATGGCCGCTGGTTTCAGAAGGGAGATAGGGGCTAATAAATAGAATATTCATCTATTGGGTTTTTTAACAATAAATGCAATACTTGAAGAAAAAATGCCTTTTGAAATTAATTCGGAGAAAAATGCAATTATTTTACCAATAAAATTGACACCATAAGGTTTACCATTTTTCGCCTTAGTAAAAGGAAATTCAAGACAGATACCGATCCTTTGACTTTTAGTATGATATTGATCATAATAAAACCAATCAACTATTTCGAATCCTGATTGATTAATAAATTTTTCTAAATCCTTCCGACTATAGTAATATTGATAAAATACTCTGTTCCTGTTCCTAAAGGAAGGTTTGAATATCTTTAATAACGGCATGGTAAAATATTTTCGAAATGTTCCCCTATAAAGATTTTGATAAGGTACAGCCACGATGAGTGTTCCATTAATTTTTAGGACTCTGAAGGCTTCCATCAGAGCACGTTGTGGACCTTCTTCAAAATGCTCTATGACACCCATGGATAAATACAAATCAATCGAATCATCCTTAATCGGCAATTTATTCACATCACCTTTTCTTACATCAATTATAGGATCCCGCTGTTTGATAATCTGTAGTGGTTTGTCGGTAAAATCAACACCAATTAAATTGGTATATTCTTTTTCACGAAGAAAAAATAAAAATTTACCCAGACCGCATCCGCCCTCTAATACAGCGCTGTCCTGGGTTGAATTATCTAAGATAGCATTGAGCATGAGGGGATAATCATCTTTTGCCTCTGCTAATTCATCATCGATTGAGGTATTATCCCAAAAAGAGTGCCAACTGGCGTCATTTTCATTTAGATACCATTTTACTGCCATAAGATTTTTATCTTAATCATTGAAATTTAAATTCGTTTTGGTGGTTAGAAAGATTAATAATCAGATAAGGAAAATTGAAAAAACCTTTTAATTAACAACAAAACTTGAATGGTTGGAAGAACGATAAACAATAAATCGATTCTATTCCATAAAATGAAAATGAAATAGAAAATATATATATTATTAAATAGCAAAATCACCATATCAAGACTTCTTCTCTCCTGATTTCCTTTTGACGATTGATGATTTTCAACACCTTTTAAAATATAATCTCTAATGATGTGCTCTACTTGAGTCATAGCATGAATCACAACTCCACCAAATGCGTAGTATAATCCATACTGAGTTTGTTGGGCTAAATGAATTCCCAAAAATGTCAGTACTACTAATCTAAGAATATGGTCTGACACTGCATCCCAATAATACCCTTTTAGAGATGGTTTCGTCGGGTGATAATATCCGAGTTTTTTATACCGTGCTAACAGCCCGTCCATTAAATCAAAAATCCACCCTAATTGAAGCAGTAATACGATGATTATTCTATTTTCGGCTAAATTTACGAAGATAAACCATATTGCACCCAGTTCGGAAAAAACTGCCAACAGAGTAACCATATTGGGTGTTATAAAAGATTTAGAAATAAGGGCACAAAGAAAACTTGCAATCGGGTAATGAATATTGTTTGTTATAATATCAAAATGTTTTCTGAATAGAGAAATTTCCTTATAGCGATTTATAATTCCCATTTCCCTTTCCTAAATTTTTTGGCCCAAGACCATGAGATGTTTAATATTCACCAGGATATCATATTCCGTTTCTTTGAAATTAGCCAATGATTTATAATCAGTAGAAGTCCGTCTATGGCGATCGATGATCTTTTGTATTTGGGATTCATCGTCACACGTATTATTTAACCAATTCATAATACTCTGATTTTGGAGGATAAAATCATCTTGTCCTATGTTTGAAAATTTCGAAAATAATTCCATGATTTCCCCTTGGGTTGGGTAATGAATATTACGCCCAACCAACCAATCATATTCTTCAGAAATAGAATCATCGGGTGGTACAACCTGGGAAAATAAAAAATATCCATTTGGTTTTAAACACCGAAAAATCTCTGAAAAAGCCAATTCGGGATCATCAATATAGTGAATCACATTGCGCATATAAATCAATCCGAATGATTCATTTTCAAAAGGCATATCATGCGCATTCCCGAGGATAGGGGTAATGCCGTTATGATGAATCTTTGAAATCATTTCCTGACTGATATCGATCCCGGTTAAGGACCCAATTCTTTCGGAAACCTTTTCCGCGACTGCACCCGTGCCGATGCCGACTTCCAAGATCGAATCAAATGATTTGTCCGGTAGCATACCGAGGAATGCATCCATAAAATCTTCATTTTTAACCCAATTGGTTTGATTGTAATGGCCGGCTCTTTTGGCCCAATATCTTTCTGAATAACCTTTCATTTTCTTTGCTTACCCACATTTAAAATGATTGAAAAAATTAATTCTAATAAACTCATGGACATCGCCAGAGGTAGTGAAATCGGAAGTTGATATGGTTTTATATGCTTCGCCAACAATTTCATTTTCCCAATGTATTTCCGTTTCCATTTCCCAATGGAAAATTGCCCCCCTAATGAAGCGGAAACTTTATGCCACACTTTGGATTCTGGTACAAAAATCACTTTTCCACCTAATTGCCTGAAGCGCAGGGATAAATCAACATCTTCTGCATACATGGGGAATGATTCGTCGAACATACCGATCGATTCAAAATCTTCTGTCCGCATGCAGACACAACATCCGGTGGTATAATCAATCTCCCGATTGTCCGAATATAATGATGAATCTTTTTGTCGAATGCCAATATGTCGAATCAACCCGGTCCACAAATTGACCTTGCCGCCTGCAAACCAAATGTATTCCGGATCATCCGCAAAATAAATCTTTGGTGCCGACTGTTTCGTATTCTGGTTGGATTCCAATTCATTAATCAGCGGCTCAACGAATTTGGGATCAACGATAGTATCATTATTTAAGAAAATGGTATAATCCGCTTTGTGTTGAACGGCCTGAAATCCGGCATTATTACCCCCTGCAAAACCTGAATTTTTAGGTAGGACAACAATTTCAACATCCGGATAATTATTTTTAACCGAAATCACCGAATCATCCGTGGAACCATTATCAATCACTATAACCTTCACACTAGGATAGGAGATATGCTTAAGGGATGCCAGACAATCCAGTGTTAGATCACGGCCGTTCCAGTTCAATACAAATATGTTGACAGATTTAGACACTATGACTGGGCCAACTCCAGTACAACATTGGTATAATTATCCCATGAGAACTGCTTTTTATATTCAGCTACGTTTGATGAAAAATCAATCGATTTGAATTTGAAAAATTCTATAATTCCGTTAGCGATTTGTTCAGGGTTTGGCTCACAAATAAACCCGGTTTTTCCTTCATCTACAATTTCCGGCAATCCGCCCACGTTGGAAACCACCACCGGTTTATCAAAATGATATGCGATTGGGACTACTCCGCTTTGTGTTGCCGATTTATAGGGTAATACAACCAAATCAGCGGCACAGAAATATTGATTTACTTTATCATTCGGTACGAACTCAAAGCGGAAATCAATCACATCTGAAACACCATTTTCCTCAGCCAATTGCAGATAATTATTTTCATCGCCGTAGCATTCGCCCACAACCAAAATTTTAAAATTACTCAGCTTCCCGTTTAAATATTTGGTCGATTCAATCAGGATATCCAACCCTTTATAATCCCGGATTAATCCAAAATTGAGGATGATTTTTTCCCCCGAGACTCCTATCAATTCTTTAGCTGTTTGTTGATCCATGGACTGCCCAAAAACATCATAAACAGGGTGGGGCGTCTTTCGATATTTTGCCTTCGGTTCAATTTTTAACAGATCATTTTCAACCGTTTGGGACATGACAATAAACGCATCACAATAACTGAAAAATTTTGCTGTCATGAGCGAATCCATTGCCCTTTGCTCATGGGGCGTGATGTTGTTACAGTTTACGATAATTTGAGCGCCGCATATCTTCTTTATCCGCTTGGCAATGGATGAAAAAGCGGGGGCAAAAAAAGGCATCCAATATTGAAATATGACCAAATCCGGTTTAATGCTATTAATAAAATTGGCCGTCTTCTTCCAGGAAAGTGGATTAATTGAATTGATGAGTGTTTTTGCTTTTTTGCCTTCGAAGTCAAAATACTGTGTTTTTCCCGGGAAAAGTGGTTTGGGATATTGAAGTGAAAATGATACACGATGCACTTTATGATCTTTAGACAGCGTCTCTGCCAAGGAATGATTAAACATGGATATTCCACCGCGATAGGGTGGAAAAGGCCCAACAAGAACAATGCGCATATAGGTTTTGTTAAATGGTTATGATTTAAGGAATCCCTTTACCCTGGATTCCTTATCCTGGTTCGAATTGGCAATCATTTCACCCACCAATCCAATCGAAAAGAATTGAATCCCAATCACCATGATCAGCACACCAAGCATGAGTAAGGCCATATGTTTTGCAAAAGGTTCGAATAAGAAGTATTTCAGATAAAGGACATAGCAATCGATTCCCAATCCGGTAAAAAATGTAAATAATCCGATTTGGCCAAAGAAATAAAGGGGGCTTTGGGTGTATTTCGATAAAAATAAAATTGAAATCAAGTCAAATAATCCATGAAATAACCGTGAGCCGCCATACTTTGTCACCCCATGTACCCGGGGGCGATGATGCACAATAATTTCAGCAACTTTAAATTTCTTCTGTCCCGCCAGCGCGGGTATATAGCGATGTCTTCCGCCGTAAATATCAATCGTTTTGACAACCGCCTTCCGATAAATTTTTAAGCCACAATTAAAATCGTGAATTTTAACACCGGTGAACAATCGTGTCACAAAATTAAATAGTTTTGAAGGCGCTGTTTTTGAAATGGGATCTTTCCGATCTTTCTTCCAACCGGAAACAAGGTCGAATCCTTCTTCCAGTTTTTGAACCAAATTCGGTATTTCAGCCGGGTCATCCTGCAAGTCTGCATCCATGGTGACGATATAATCACCCTCCGCATATTTGAATCCCTCTGCCAGTGCCGCCGATTTCCCATAATTTCGGTGGAACTGGATTAAATGGATATGGTTATCACCTGCATTGAGATCATGGACGGCTTCAACAGAACCATCGCTGGAGCCGTCGTCAACGAAAAGAATCTCATATTCGTTATAGGACGATAGTACTCGCGTTAATTCTTGGTGAAGTTCCTTTAATGAATCGACTTCATTATAGACAGGAATTACGACAGAAATTTTCATGAATTTACCTTAATTGGCGGGATTGAATCGGGGATGGGTCGAATGAGATGGGGATATTGCACATCGTATTCCCGGTTCATCATGATCAGTTCGATTTTTTGCTTTTCAGCTTTCATGTTAAAAGTTACATGCTCGACCAGCGGCCCATATGCTGTTTGGTTCGATCGAAACTGGATCCCATCAGAAAGTTGCGCCGACTGCTGTTTTATTTTTTCAGGATCACTAAATAATGTTGGAATTTCACCCCATAAAAATGTCCGTAGATCATTCGGTTGAATCATTTCGAAAAAGGGCAATGAAATAAGAATTGAAGCCTGGTCAAAACGTCGATTATGAAGCATATCCCATGCATCGATCGATTTATCACCCAAAATAAGAAAAAGCGTTTTCCTGCCAATCAAATCCTTGAACTGAATATAGGCCGTATCCCGGGAAGCAGTAAAAGTAAAATTCAAGCGGCCCTTCAAATTTCCTTCGGAAAGAATGTATCCTTTCCCCCGACAGAATTTTTTATTATCCAGATCGGGATAGGCAATTCCTTCATCCGGAGACGGTTCCGGATGAATGGACGGCGGCGCTGTGCATCCTGAGACCAAAATGAACAACAGGGAGATGAAAAGAGATTTATTCAGGAGAGACCTTTTTAATTAAACGGGCATTATATTTATCAAGAGCCAACGCACGCTGGTAGCAACTTAAGGCATCATCAGGCTGTTGAATTTTCATAAATACATCGCCCAAGTGTTCTAGAACAACAGCGTTATTCCCCTCAATATTTACGGATGCTTCAATATATTCCTTTGCTTTCTCATGATGATTCAATTTGAAATATATCCATCCAATGGTATCTAAATAAGATGGATTATCGGGATCTAAAGCGATGGCCTTCTTTGCCATCGTGAGAGCTTCCTCCAAATTTTGATTCCGCTCCACCAAGCTATAAGCATAATTATTAAATGCTTGTGCATCGGTACTGTCAGATTTAATGAGGCGAATATAGATTTCATCCGATTTGTCCCACTCTTCCACTTCATCATACAGAATGGCCATAGAGTGCAGGACATTGGGTGAATTGGGACGAATATTTAATGCCCTCGTAAAGTATTTTTGCGCTTCGTCAAATTGTTTTACCTGGTTGTGGCCTAATCCCAGTAAATATTGGATGGAATAAATCTTTTCAAAGGTGTCCGAGACCGGCGCCAATAAAGCAATAACTGCCTCCGGTTTTTTCTCATTCATATATACCAGAGATCGGCTATAGTATCCCCGCCAATCTTCAGGGAAATTCGATACCAGCTTATCAGCAACTTCTGATGCTTTTTCGTTATCGTTTGCATTCATATATAAATCAAATAATGAAAAATAGTAGTTTGGATTTTCCGGTACTTCATCAACTGCTGATTCGAGCAATTTTAATGCATCATCTTTTTGTCCAATTTGATATAATAATAATCCCATTTGCGCCATTCGATCCGGAGATTCACCATATGTCGCATTCATTTCTTTTAATAAGTCGATCCCTTCCTGGTATTTATTCAAATTCATCACCAGGTCAATATACATAGCCAGGTATTGGGGCTGATTAGGATCCAGTTGCGTTAATTGCTTAAAGATGGATCGGGCCTGGTCAAAATCATTGATCTGGAGGGCCAATCGTCCCGCAGTTTCCAATAATTCCAGTCGGGATGGCTCAAGATCAGAAGCATCCAAATAGAGTTCTAATGCACGAGAAAAGTTCTGTTTTACTTTTTCAAGTTCAGCTAAGGCGATGATATACCTTACCTCTTCCGTCTTTAACTGGTGCAACTGTTCGAGTGGTTTTTGGGCCGCTTCATAATTTTTCTGTAAAATATATTGATCAGCTAACATTTGGAGCGCCTGATCATCCATCGGATCCAAATCAATGGCAATTTTAAGATGTTTTTCAGCCATATCCGGTTTACCCAAATTCCAGTAGCATTCAGCGATAGATGTGTGAATCGCCCCGACACCGGGGTCCAGTTCCACGGCTTGCTGGAACTCTAGAATCGCCATGGCAAACTCGCCCTGATTCATCTTCATTTGGCCATCCATGAAATGCCTTAACCCCTCAGGGTTAGGCGCCCTTTCCGTTTCAGGTGTGTTTTGGAATTCTTCCTGCGGACTTGGCGGATTAGATGAGGTTGTCCCGCATCCGAAAAATACCAAAGTCAGGCAGAGAATTATGATTGATTTAACCGTTTTCATGTAATTTTCTCTCGAGAATCTAAACATTTAAGGGGCTGTGATGTTCCTTAAAACAGAAGGATATTTTAAGCATCAGCGACGATGGTTACCCCATTCCCACCGTCGGATTTTGTTTCATACATTGCCTTGTCTGCCTTAGAAATCAGATCTCTGACCTGATCAGCATGGTGGGGAAATCCTGCCATTCCTGCACTGATAGTTAAATTGACAGCTATCCCACTATTCAAAAACGTCTTGTCTGCAATGGACTGTACGATTCTTTCGGCCAAAGGAATACAATGTTTAATATCCGTATTCACCAGCAGGACGGCAAATTCCTCCCCGCCATATCGTCCAACAACATCAATCGCACGCACATTATCTGAAATAATTTTAGCCACTTCCCGGAGTACATAATCACCATATAAATGACCGTATGTATCATTGATCGATTTAAACTTATCCAAATCCAGAACGACCAATCCCAACATTTGATTAAACCGTCCCGCACGACTGATTTCCTCTTCAAATCGATCCAAAAACGCTTTATGATTCAGGAGGCCTGTTAATCCATCATGGATTGAAGTGAGGTGAACTTTTTTATATTCCTCCTGCCAATTCAGGATTGAGCTCACGGTTCCGCATAGTAATTCAAGCAGTCGCACATCTGTATCGGAATAAATCTTTGATTTCAATCGTTCCATTGTCACGGCACCAATGGGGTCCCCATTTGATTTCAATGGAATGCTTAAAACAGACATAAAATTAAATTCATCCCTTTCGCCTGATTTAAAGCGATTCAATTCAGGGTATTCATCAAACCATGAGTTTGAGCAGAAAATTTTATTATCCTGGATAGCTAATCCATGAAGAGTATTTTGGGTTTGAAATGTTTCACCTTCATCCGCATCATCATGGAGTCCATCCACCAGTTTGATTACCCCTTTATTCCCGTCCTCATTGGCTATTACGATGGTCAATTTATCATACTGGAAAAAAGCGCGACATAACCCGCGGATGGATTCAAATAATTCCGATTCATCAGATTTAACTTCTAACTGATCAAATAAATTTGCTACCCGCGAATTAAAATAATTATCAACCATGAGCGATTCCATCCGCTCCAGGTCATGCATCCCATGGGTAATGAACTGACTGAGTTTTTCTACAATCCCCTGGTCGCGGTCATGAATCGACGAAAAATGATCCACATAAACCAACAAACATCCGACAATATTGTCAGCATACAAAATAGGGAACCCCATTAAAGTTTCACTGCCGCGCCAGGTCTTGGATCCAAGAATCTCTTCCCAGCCTGGATGTTTGTCGCTTTTTTTGAATATAGAAGGATGATTTTTCATCATTATTTCGGAAATAAGTTCATTCCCATTTTCGATAAAATCTGAAAATGCCTTGGTGGATTTTTCCTGACAAGTGAACCCTTTACTTTCTGAATCTATCATGTATATCGATGCTGAAAAATCTGCATTAACGACCTTGATTAAATTGAGTACCTGCAAAAGTAATTTTTGGTAATGGGTCTTAACGGCCGAAGAAAAGGATAGATCTTTTACTTCATTTTCTGACTGATTCGGTTTGTCAAATTGCAATCCTCCAACCTTGAGAACCTGCGGAAATGCGAATGAAATGAAGACGAGCACAAGCCCACCAACAGCAATCCCCTTGAGGATCAGAAAGAGAAAACTTTCCTGGCCCGGATAAATAAATATAACCAGGATTAAGAAAAATAGGACAAGTACGGCGATTTGTCGGTAAAATGTCATACTAAAAAATAAAAATCCCTGAAGTGAAATACATCAACAACAGGGATTTAATTGAATTTATTTTTTTGTGCTAATTAACGCTTGTCTTTTACAAATTGGACTTTATCATCCAACTTGAATTTTTTCTTTTTAATGATAGTTGTATCTGCCGAATCACCTTTGGTAGCCGCTAATACGGCCTCATTATTTTGGGGCGCAATTGGCTGGGCTGAAACCGGATTTGGCGCTTCGGTGATATTTCCCGTAAAGGCGGGTACAGTATCGCCAGAATTATCATTTCCAGGCCATAGGTTTACACCTACAGTAATAAAAGAAGCAACCAACACAGTCATAACGCCGGCATATAATGGGGTGAACCCGAACAATGTTTTCGAAGGTCGCGCTATAATTTTTTTAGAGGGACGATTTTTTTCAAATTCAATTCTCCGGGACAGATTCGGCATAAAATTATCCGATGTTTTAACATCAGACATATTTTTGATCGACTTTATTGTCGACCTCATTGAATCAACAAAATCCTTTGCATCAGCATTTGCATTCATATATGACTCAAATGCCTTCCTTTCGGAGAGGCTCAAATCATTTTCCAAATATGCTGAAATAGCATCTTCAAACTGGTAACGATCCATCAATATATTTTCTCCTATTTCAAATCCTTTAATTCTTTTTGAAGCTGAATTCTTGCCCGGTTGATCCGGGATTTGACTGTTCCCAGTGGAACATCGACTATCTTACTGATCTCTTCGTAAGAAAGTTCCTGAATATCTCGCAGGATTGTTACCGTCCTGAAATGGAGCGGCAATTTTTGAATGGCAGCCTGTATTTTTTTCTCAATGTATTCACTTTGAGCGACCTCATCCGTCTCTGGTGCAACCGATGGGAGTTCGTAATCCCGGTCTTCAGGACCCATTTGACTGATGTTGGTCACTTTATGGTGCTTTTTCTTCCGCAATTCTGTTTTTGCTAAATTCCCGGCGATGGTATAAATCCATGTGGAAAACTTGGCGATATTCCGGTAATAATGTTTATGAGTAAATAATTTCAGCAGTGCATCCTGAACAATATCCTCAGCTTGTTCCATATCATTCACAAAACGATATACAAAGGTCATGAGCTTATCCCGGTAGCGATTGACTAATTCGATGTATGCCTGTTCATCCCCCTCCTGGAAACGGGCGATCAGTTCCTCATCTGAATAACGGAATTGATTATCCATTGCTAAGGGTTGCATAGACAAATTCGGTGATAGCTGATTCATCTTTAATCCGGGATGTTTTCAGCTGTTGATCAATATGCGCCAGTCGCTTGAGCGCAAGGGTGATTTCTTTACTGGTATAACGGTTTGCATAATTGGGTAACTGCTTGTTTACGCTGGGTGATAGTCTGGTAAAACCCTTTCTTACACCATTTGTTCCCGAAGAAATTTTTAAAAATAATAATTCCTGAAAAAACTCGGTCAAGGGATATAATAAATTGATCATGGAAGTGTCTTGGGCAACCAGTGCGCGTCCCAATTCCAAGGATTCTTTTAACTTTCGCTGGCCCAAATAATTGAAGAATTCATATTGGCGAAACTTTCTTTTCCATCCTGAGAATTTCTCAACATCCTCTTTAGATATTTCACCTGAGGCTTCGGTGGAAATTGCAATTTTATCAATTTCATTTTTCAAATGATTGAGTGAATCCCCGGCAATTTCAACGAGTGACTTAATAATATCAGGTGATGCATGATGAATTCCATTCTCCTGAAAAAATTTATTTGCCCACTGGATCATACCATTTTCAAAAGGGGTGGAACAAGAAACCGGTTTAACGATTTCGACTAAAGATTCAAGAAACTTATTTTTTGCACCAAATTCATCATGCATGATAACGAGTGTATGGCCATCGGTTGGCCTTTGACAAAATTCCAGGAATTCACCCCTGGCTTTCCCTTTTAAAGAATTTGGATTTCGAAGTAAAAATAGTTTTTTTGTACTGAATAGATCGGAGGCAATCAAATGATCAATTATATCTTTGGAACTCATTTCATCAGGAATGAGCACCATTTTATGAACAGGTTCATCCGTGAATAAACAATGGCTGAGTTTTTCTACAAAATTTTGCTGGAGAAATTGATCTTCTCCCATCAAAAAATAGACGGGGTTGAGGCGACCTTGATCTAACAATTTTAGGGCGTCGTTAATCGGGGTTGTGTTTATTTTAAATCGTGCCATGTTAAGCCGTGAAGTAAGTGATTAATCCAACTGTGATGCAATAGTAACCAAACCGGTGAAACTTACCGCTTTCTAATAATCCCAATAACCATTTTAAAGAAATATATCCAACAGTAAAAGAGCTGACAAAAGCAGCTGATAGTTGTGGCAAAGGAATTGAAAAGGTTCCCGGTTCCATGTCCAAAGCGGTCAATAATCCGGCTCCGGAAATAGCCGGTATTGCCAACAGAAATGAAAATTTCGCCGCTTCTTTACCGGGGAGACCTAAGGCGAGGCTGGTACTGATGGTCAGACCGGAACGGGAGATTCCAGGTATAATCGCAAGGGCTTGAGCCATGCCAATAACGATGCCTTTTTTCCCATTCAACCGCTCACGCTTCTCCCGCAACTTTTGCGTACCCAATAAAACAATCCCTGTAAATATCAATGCGCCGGCAACCAAATAGATTGAATCAAATAAGCTTGAAATGATATCCTTTCCTCCCAATCCAACAATGACCGCCGGGAGCGTGCCAATCAGTAAATACACTATATATTTTTGTGTATCCAAGCTTTGAATCGACCGAAGGATTGCCGCTAATTCTTTCCAAAAAACAAATATGACACTCAAAAGTGTTCCGATATGGGTGACAACTTCAAACACATTCCCGGGCATATTGACGCCCAACAATTCCTGCCCAAGGACCAAATGGCCGGAACTGCTGATGGGTAAAAATTCAGTTATTCCCTGAATAATGCCGAGTATGATTGCGTCAGATAGTGTCATTTGAGTGAAAAATAGAGCGTGAATTTATCAGGATGGATATTGAATAAAAAGAAAGACTAACGCCAGCCGGCAATCGCCACCATTCTTCCCGCCTTGTTTCCGTCTCGCCGGTAGGAAAAATATAAATCATCCCGGCAATATGTGCAGTCATCATCAACCATTATATTTTTCTCAGACACGCCGGATTCAATCAGTTGATGCATCAATACACTTTTTAAATCCAACATTTTACGGTCGCCGTTTCCATCAATTGAAAAGGAGGGATCGAATTGTTCACTTACTTCCGGGCCCACTTCAAAACAACATTGGTTTATAGCGGGGCCGACCAATGCTAAAATATCCTTCGTATGGCTACCGGAATCCTGAAGATGGTGAATTGCTCCAGGACCGATACCTGCCGCCGTCCCCCGCCACCCTGCATGGATTAATCCGAAATTACCCCTTTTCTCATCAGCAAAGAATAAGGGGATGCAATCGGCAACTTGCACGCTTAACACAATGTCCTTTTGGTTTGAAACCACGCCATCTGTATTCGACAGAACTCCCGGCTCTGTGACAAATTTGACCTGATTTGAATGGATTTGTTTGGGAATAGCCAATGCAGTTGAATCGAATGATAAGGAAGAAGCAAATTCTTTTCGTTTTCCAATATTGGCGCAATCTTCGGGTACTTGAGAAAAGAAGGCATGAAATCCATCAATGCCAAACCAATCGGAATAATTTTTATAATTCACAAACTGCTTCTAAGGATTTTGTGGCGCAACTAAACGCAGTGAATCTCCATGAAATACGCCCTGGTGAATAAATCCTCGTCCATCAAATTGTAAAATTTGAAAAGCAGCATTAACATGTGGGTTAGTCTGGTCCGGGGAATAGTAAAATCCTTCACCCGAATAGAAATCGATTGATTGCAATGCTTGACTGATGGATTGACGCGATTGCGCCTCAAGGTTTAATTGGGTCAATAATTGGGCCGTATTAAATCCTTGATAATAGGCATCCGACATGTCACCTTTATAAGCGATCGAATCGATTGTTGTCTTGTAAAAATTGGTAATGATTGACATCCCTTTCAGGTGGGGGCCAATATTTTCCTTTTGGAGAATGTTGGAATTTTGCCAGTGATCATTCCCGATTATTTTTGTATTTAAATTATACATTGGAATTTGAGGGCCAATATATTCCAAGTCATTTTTGTTAATCGGAAGATAAATTCCCTGGATCGTATGCAAGACAACTTTGGCTGAATCTGATGAGGACATTTTCTTTTTTTCAGGTTTGGGCAGGTCAAAAAAATCATCTGCTGATATGTCAAATAAAGCATCCAGGCTATCAATCTCCATCCCCAGTGCTTCATCAAAGGATTCCTCCTTGGGAAGCAGACTGAAAGCCACCTGTCTTAAAAATCGAAATTGACGGCGCAAATTTTTGGGTTGCCCCGAATACCATTCCGTGGCAACCACTGTGCCGCCCAATCGATCCACCTCCTCAATGAAAACATCGGTCTGGATTTCACCGAACTTTTCCGCAGGTGCAATGACTGCAAGGCTGTCGAGGCCGAGAATATTAATCGCATAATGGGCAGCCGCCCTGGCCTGCATGGGGACGGTGGAATTGATCTGGTAAACTTGATTATTAATTTCACTTAGGTCATTTTGCTGAAACCTGGAGAGAATAATTGGAATATCACTCGATTCTAACGCACTGGCAACGGTAATTGATGACTGATCATCCAACGGACATACTAGAGCAGAAATTTGATTAAGATACGCCAGATTTTTAGCAACCTTGATCGTTTCAAGATCATCACTCCGACTATCCCGGACCAGTATTGACAGCCTTTGTCTGGGTTGACCGTTTGATTTTTCACCGTCATAAAATCCAGATAAAAATGCATTTCCCATTTCGGCGTGAATCCCTGACATCGGTAACACAATTCCAACCATCATCACCGGGCTGGGTGGCTCATAAGTCGCCCGCAAGAGGTTTTCATAGAAAGGATAGAACGCAGCGGGGAGTTTACTCAAATTGACCTGGTTTAAAATCAGGGCGCCATCATCCGGGCGTCCGTTTAAAATTTGAGAATTGGCTTTAGCGATGAGGTGAATATTCCTAATGCCTGGATCAACCTCAAGGGTCAGTAATTCATCAATCAGTGCATTGGGTAATCGAATCTGAATAAGGTGTAGAATTTTTGAATTTATTTTTTGGCTGAATTTCGGTTCTTCCGCCAGTTTTTTGGCCCGGTGGTACATGCGGTAGGCAGAAGCATAATTCCCCTCATTTACATAGAGGTCTCCCAAAGCATCCATCACATTTTTAAGGTATTTACTTTGGGGATAGCGTTCAAAGAATCGCCGGGATGATTCTTTAGCGACGACCGGACGATCCAGAGCAATTTGAGATTTAAGCAATAATAATTGGGACGCTTCTCCAAATACACCGGGGTCACCGGCCAATATTTTTTTCAGGATGGATTCACTGGTGGCGTACCGGCCTTCATTATAGTGCGCCACTGCTTGGTTAAACTGGCGCTCAATGAGCTGATATTGAAACCAATTTTGCCCAATGACAGGACAAAAGAGAATCAGGAATAGAAGGTGTTTAGTCTTATGCTTCATTTAAGTTTAGCGTCACCCTTTAACACCCATCCATCCGGATCAATGACCGCAGGATGCTTAGGTTTGACGTCAAAATTAAAATGAAATACCTGATCTTTCTTCGTTAATTCAATGTTGCGGCATTCCTCGTTTTGACCCCTTTCCCAACACAATTCTGTCGGTATCCGATAAACGGGCCAATCTGATTTTTGGGTTTGGCGAATTCTAACTTTCAATGAGCCATTTGTTCCAACTTTAGATTCCCAAATTTCTTCCAAGGATAGGATGGGATATCCCGGTTCATGTAACCATTGCTGAAAGAACCAGCTCAAGTCCATCCCGGAAGTTTCTTCCATCACTCTTTGGAAATCTTCAGTCAAAATGGCTGAATGTAAAAATTTCCTATAATATTCCTTTATGCCTTGGAAAAATATTTCATCCCCAAGAATACCCCGCAGCATGTGGAGCACCCACGCCCCTTTCGGGTAATTATTCGAATTCAATAACTTGAATAAATCTTTTACTTCTGGATCAATAATCGGGCGATTCGTCACTTTTGATTTCAGGACCCGTTGGCGGTTGTTTTCCATTCTCTTACGAAAATCTTCAACGCCGTCGGCATATTCAAAAAACAAAGCGCCAAAATAGCTCGCAAATCCTTCAGACAGCCATAAATGGTGCCAATTGGATTCAGTTACTGCATCCCCAAACCACTGATGGGCAATTTCATGGGAAACAGTTCCTTCAATATTTCGCCCTTTGGCAATGACATTCTCCGAATAAAAAATGGCCGAAGCATTTTCCATACCGCCATACCGGGTAGAAGACTGAACATTCGCCAACTTTTCAAATGGGAATGGACCAATCGTTTGCGTAAAATAATTCACCATTTCTGCCGCCCGACGGAAGGATGGCTTTGCCTTCTCTACATCTTCAGGATATACCCAATAGGTGACTTCCACACAGCCATCTTCTCTTTGAGATGCAGGCGCTTTTCCGCAAGCGGCCAGACCAACAGTCCCTATCTCCAATTTTGCCGCACCAACGACCATATTGTAGGATGAAATGGGAACGGTCACTTCCCATTCCCAAGTGAGCCGATCACTTTTTGGACCAATTGCATTAGCCGGTGTTTCAATCGGTGCCGAGGATTGATACCCATTTGCGATAACCACCCACTCTTTCGGTGCATGGACGGAATAATTCACTGTGGCCTTATCCGCAGGATGATCAATTGTCGGCAGCCAAAATCGTGTTCTATTCGGCCAATTATCGACGAAAGCTGTCTGATTACCATGGATATTATCCCCGATTATCAGGCCATCATCGGGAACTCCCTGATATGATAATTCAACCTCGATAGAATCACCTTTTTGATAATGCTTTAAAGGAATTCGAACGACTCCGTCTTCATAAGTATGATACATTTCTTTTCCATTTATTAAAACTTGGTTTAATTCTAATCCCGTAAAATCCAACGGAAGTATTGGTGAATCTTCTTCCACAGCAACTTTGATCCTTACTTTCCCCGCAATCCAAACGGTCTTTTTTGCAAGTCCAATTTCTACATCATAATGGAGGGCATTAACTCCCGGGGCATAAATTCCTGGCGGCGGTGCCACACCAGCCTGTATTGGCTCAGGTTCCTGGGCAGTAAGTATGGAGAGCAGTATTAAAGGAGTAAATCGAGACAGATTATTCAACCGTAACGCTCTTGGCAAGGTTACGCGGTTGATCAACATGACATCCTCTGAGAACCGCTAAATGATAAGCCAATAATTGAAGCGCTATGGATGCCAGCAATGGAAAAATCCGCGGATGGGTGACGGGCACATCAATGATATAATCCGATATTTTCATCAAATCCTTGGTTCTCCTATCCGTTACGGTAATGATGACACCCTTTCTGGCTTTAACCTCCTGAATGTTTGAAAATACTTTCTCGTAAGTCTGATCGTGGGGGGCTAAAAACACCACAGGCATGTTTTCATCAATGAGGGCGATGGGACCGTGCTTCATCTCCGCCGCCGGGTAACCCTCGGCGTGAATATAAGAAATTTCTTTCAGCTTCAAGGCCCCTTCCAAGGCCACCGGAAAATTCATCCCCCGCCCAAGGTAGAGAAAATTATCCGCTTCCACCGTCGATTTTGCCACCTCGAGAATCGCATCGGATGTATCCAATACTTGCTGTACTTGTTCCCCGATATCCAATAAGGCTTTGGCGAGGTTTTTTCCCGAGGATTGGGATACGCCGTTCTTCCTCCCAAAACAGAGAGAGAGTAAGAATAAGACCGTAACTTGAGCCGTAAAGGCCTTAGTAGAGGCTACACCAATTTCCGGTCCGGCGTGAGTGTAAATACCACAATCTGTTTCCCGTGCGATTGAAGAACCGACAACATTGCAGATTCCTAATGTCAGTGTGCCGAATTCTTTCGCTTTTCGAATGGCCGCCAATGTATCCGCTGTTTCACCGGACTGGGAAATGGCGATGATCACCGTCCGGCTGTCAATAACCGGTTTACGGTAACGAAATTCAGAAGCATATTCCACGTGGACGGGAATCCCCGCATATTCTTCCAGGAGGTATTTGCCCATAATTCCTGCATGCCAGGACGTCCCGCAGGCAGTGATATAAATTCGATGTGCTTTCTGGATGCGGTCCATATAATCGACAATACCGCCAAGGTGGGCCGTTCCATCCTTGAGATTGATCCTCCCACGCATGGTATCGGTGATGGTATTCACCTGCTCATGAATTTCCTTGAGCATGTGATGGGGAAACTCGCCTTTTTCAATTTCCTCGATGGAAAATTCAATCTCGGTGGCAGTTTTATTGATAATGGTATCGTTCTCTATGGAACGTATCTCATGACCCGTATCCGTGATTGTTACCATCTCCCCCTCATCCAAATACACGACGTTTCGCGTATGATCCACGATTGGGGAAGCATCGCTGGCGATAAAATATTCATCATCGCCCAGGCCGAGGACAAGGGGACTGCCATAGCGGGCCGCCACCATTTTCCCCGGTTCATCCCTGCAGAAAGTGACTATACCATAAGCCCCCACAACTTGATTCAAGGCCAATTGAACCGCCTGTTCAAAGGGAATTCCATCAGAATAATAAATATCCGAAATGAGTTGAACGAGGACTTCTGTATCCGTATCACTTTTAAACCCGATACCTTTCCGCTCGAGCACTCGTTTGATTACATCATAATTCTCAATTATACCATTATGGATCAGGGCAATATTCCCGCTATGATCCCAATGGGGGTGGGCATTTTCATCATTGGGTTCCCCGTGGGTTGCCCAACGGGTATGGCCGATACCGATCCCGCCCTTGAGGGTGGAATCATCCACTTGTTTATCCAGTTCAGCAACTTTGCCCGCTCTCTTGATGGATTGAATACCGTTACCATCCATAACGGCAATCCCGGCAGAATCATAACCCCTGTATTCCAGGCGTTTGAGTCCATTCATCAAAATAGGTACAGCATCTTGCTCTCCGTAGTAACCTACAATACCACACATATTATTCTAATTTAGTTATTTATTGAGGAATGAGGGTGTGAACTAAATCACCTTTCCGACGACGAAGTCAATATAAGAATATTAATAAAATTATTCCCACTCAATTGTTCCCGGCGGTTTTGAGGTCACATCATAGACAACGCGGTTGACCCCTTTCACCGAATTGACAATCCGGCTGGATATCTTTGAAAGGGCTTCACCGGGCATCCGGAACCAGTCCGCCGTCATGCCGTCACTGCTGGTTACGGCCCTTAATCCCAAGAGATGTTCATAAGTTCTCTGGTCACCCATGACGCCCACAGTTTTTACAGGGATGAGTACGGCAAAGGCCTGCCAGATTTCATCATATAGCCCTTCTTCATGAAGGGTTTTCATATAAATATCGTCTGCCTCTCGCAGAATATCCAATCGGGATTTGTTGATCTCCCCTATAATACGGACGGCCAATCCCGGGCCCGGAAAAGGATGACGGTTGATCAGCAAATCGGGCAATCCTAATTCCCGGCCAACATTACGCACCTCATCCTTAAAAAGCTCACGGAGGGGTTCCACCAATTCAAATTCCATATCTTCCGGAAGTCCGCCCACATTATGATGGCTCTTGATCACATGGGCTGATTTACCGATGCTGGCACCACTCTCGATCACATCGGGATAAAGGGTTCCCTGTGCCAAAAAGGATGCATCCCCGATTTGGGCGGCCACTTTTTCGAATGAGCGAATAAATTGTTCACCAATTATTTTCCGCTTTTTTTCGGGTTCCGCCACACCGGACAGTTTGGATAAAAATGTATCCGACTCATCATAGGATAGAATATTGACGCCCAGGCCGTCCTTCAGTGCAGAAACACAGTGGGCCGCCTCGTTTTTCCGCAGCAAACCATGATCAATTAAGACAGATGTACATTGATCTCCCACAGCCTTGTGCATGAGGGCCCCCACAACGGATGAATCCACACCGCCGCTGACGCCGCAAATTACTTTCCTGTCTCCGACTTGATCGCGGATGAGATCAACCTGTTCGTGGATGAAATTCCCCGCTGTCCAATTGGGCTCACAATGGGCGATCTTGAACAAAAAGTTATAAATAATGGAATCGCCCTCAACCGTATGCACCACTTCAGGGTGAAATTGGGTGGCATACCTATTGGCTTTGTCATTGGCCATGGCAGCCACAATCCCATTGGATGACTCGGCCTGAACAGACCAACCTTTTGGAACAGCCCGGACTTTATCCATGTGACTCATCCACACTTGCGTGCCGTCTGAAATGCCTTCCAAAATGGATTCGGACCGCTTCACGTTGATGTTGGCAAAACCATATTCACCTTTAATCCCCGGTTCAACCTCCCCACCATAATGATGGGCTAACAACTGAAGCCCATAACAAATCCCCAAAATAGGAATGTCCAAATCAAATACCTTGGAATCGTAATTGGGAGCGGAATCTTCAAATACACTGCTGGGCCCGCCGGAAAGGATGACCGCTTTAGGTTTCCTTTCCATAATCTTTTCAGCCCTTGTTTCAGGGGAAAGGATTTCGGAAAAAACGTGTTGTTCCCGAATCCGCCTGGCGATAAGCTGGGTGTACTGGGAGCCGAAATCGAGGATGACAACACCTCCGGCGTGCAATTGGCTCATCCCAGATCCCATTCTGCCAATTCAGCCATATAATCCATATTGGTCATTTGGAGTTGCAAGGGTGTGATACTTACATATCCCTCCCGCAAGGCGACACCATCGGATTGAATATCCGTATCCGGATCCCTAATGTCACCCGTCATCCAATAATAAAGTCGGCCCCGGGGATCTTCCCGCTTTTCAAAATGATCTTTGAAATAGATTGATCCCTGGTGGGTTATTTGATAACCCTTAAAACCTGATTCGGGGTCTTTCGGGACGTTTACATTCAAGAGTGTGGCGTTTGGCAGCCCATTTTCTAAAACAGCCAGAACGATCTTTTTGGCCACAATTTTTGCAGCGGTGAAATCACAATTCCGCCATGCATCCAAACTAATCGCAATAGATGGAATACCTAAAAAAGTTCCTTCAGTTGCGGCTGAAATCGTTCCTGAATACAGCAAACTCTGGCCGATATTCGCACCAGCATTGATACCTGAAATAATGATATTCGGTTTCTCGTCCATAATCGCTTTTACGGCAATTTTAACCGAATCAGCCGGTGTACCGTTTACCGCATACCCCCGAAAACCGCCGGAACGTTTCACTTTTTCAATCCGGATCGGATCGGAAAGTGTAATGGCATGGCCCACGGCGCTCTTTTCGGTGTTGGGCGCCACAACGATTGTATCACCGATTTCCGACATGGCTTCCCACAGAGCATAGATTCCGTTTGAAAATATCCCATCATCATTGGATATCAATATTGAAGGACGGCTCATTGGGTAAGCATCCTGATAATATTAAATAAAATATCTTTCATTTCCTCCCGGGGGACTATGTGATCCACGAAGCCCTTATCTTGCAAAAATTCAGCCCGTTGAAATCCTTCCGGCAGGTCTTCTCCGATAGTTTGCTTAATCACACGGGGACCAGCGAAACCGATGAGGGCGCCCGGCTCAGCCAATATGATATCCCCTAACATGCCATAACTGGCCGTCACACCACCTGTTGTCGGGTCGGTGAGGATTGGTATATACAATCCTCCCTCTTCTTGAAAACGGGCCAGTTTTGAACTGGTTTTGGCTAACTGCATCAGGGATAAAGCCGATTCCTGCATTCTCGCACCACCCGAAGCACAAACAAGTATGAAAGGCATTTTTTTCTCTCGGGCGAGATCGACGGATCGTGAAACCAATTCACCAACCACCGATCCCATACTACCACCGATGAAGCCAAAATTCATGACGCCAAGAATGATGCCTCTCCCATTCACATTACCGGAATAACAATTGACAGCATCATTCTGCTTAGTTTTGGACATAGCTGTTTCCAACTGATCCGTATATTTTTTCCCTGCTTTGAATTTGAGTGGATCGGCAGATTTTACGGTTGAGAATAATTCTTTTATGCTGCCCCGATCCAAAAGAAGGTCGCGATATACAGTAGGGGGCACACGGAAATGATGCCCACAGTGGCGGCAGACAGAATGATTCTTATCCAGTTCAGGTTTATACTGGATTTCTGTGCAGGAAGGACACTTTATCCAAAGTCCGCTGGGGATATCCTTCTTCTCTAGATCCGCTATATTTTTTTCTTTACGACGAAACCAAGCCATGGCTTTTCACTTTTTTTACCATAATGACTGCATCCTCCCCATCGGCATAGTACCCTTCGCGGATATTAATCTCCTCAAAACCAAAATGCAGATACAAATTTATAGCGGGGAAATTAGACCGTTTCACTTCTAAAAACACGTCTGCATATTGCAGATAATTTTCTAATATTTTCTTTAAAAATTGTTTTCCCAAACCCTGATGCTGATAAGCTACATTGATAGCAAGATTCAGGATATGGGCTTCACCGGCGACCAAGTGTGCAAAAAAATATCCGATTATTTTATCATCCATTTCAGAAACCAAATTTAATGAATGATCTGTTTTTTTTAATTCCTCCCGGATTGAATCTTTAGCCCAGGGATCGTTAAAAATCCGTTTCTCCATTTCGTAAATGGGATCCAAATCTTTCAAAGTGGCTTTACGGAGTTTCACTTTTTAGGTCCCAGTTCAAAGGGCGAAATATAATTGGGGACGAGATCATAAGGATTTTCCTGAATCCAATCAGCATAGTGTTTTTCAGCCAGTAACCCTGTCATTTCAGCCGTGGGGGGAACGGATAGATAGTGATTATCCTGCATGAGTTTTTCACATCCATAATGGATGGCAGCTTCGGTATGATCGAAGGAATCCCATGTATCCACTTTTTCCTGTCCGACTGGTTTTAAATCTGAAAATTCCTGACTGTAAACAATATCCCGATGGGAATACATCAATACAGAAAATTTATCTGTTTTTAATCCGCCATTGGCAGCCATGACCAGTAAGGTTGGGACAGGTATAATCGGCAAATCCTGGGCAAAGGCCAACCCCTTACCAAACCCCAGTCCGACACGTAAACCTGTGAATGATCCTGGTCCGATGGAAACTGCAATGCCATCTAAAGTGATTTTATCTAATTTCGTATTATCACGAAGAGACTCATAAAACAAGGGCAGCTGTTCAGCGTGTTTGCGTGGAATTTGTTCTTCAATTTTATGAACGCATTTTTCATCTTGGATTAGGGCAATTCCACACCAGTCAGTTGATGTTTCGATGGCCAAAATGTTCATGCAACCATCCCAGAAATTTTAATTGACCTGGAATTAGGCTCCTCCGCAATACGATTAAAATGAATGTAAATCCAATCATCGGACCAATAGGGTTCAATACGTTCAGCCCATTCAATCAGCGTGATACCATGTTCCTGATTTAAAAAATGTTCTCCGCCGATATTTAAGAATTCCTCAGGAGAATCCAATCGATAACAATCGATATGATAAAGAATTGTTTGCTCTCCCGCATACTCACTCACCAGTTTAAATGTTGGTGAAATGACATGATCTTCAATACCGAGCCCCCGAGCAAATCCTTGCGTAAAAGTTGTTTTCCCAGTACCAAGATTTCCGATTAATGCCACGACTGATCCTTCAAGAATCTTACCCACCAATCCTTCTGCAAAGTGCTGCGTTTCTTCGACTGAATTAAAATGGTAATCGGTCATTTTGGGTCCATGATAAAAATTGGCACCATCATTTCTTCCATGGAGATACCCCCATGCTGAAAACTACCTTTTAGACGATGTATATATTTATGCTGCTCATTGGGATACAGGAAAAAATAATCGTCCTTGGCCAATAAATAATTATTTTGGTGACCCAGCGACGGCAAACGGTACGCATTGAGATCGCGGATATCAAAGGCACTTTTTTCACTGGTATTTATATTTCGACCGTGCTTATAGCGTACACCGGAGGAAGAATGCTTATCGGCCGCCACCATGGCGCTCCGGTTGACCATTATACTGCCATGATCACTGGTCATAACGACTTTGTAACCGGCAGAACCCAATTCCGATAAAACGATCCGAATCCATGAATTTTCATACCAAACTTTTACCGCGTGACGGTAACCGGCTTCATCGGGGACCATTTCCTTCAGCACATCCGACTCCGACCGTCGATGAGCCAATTGATCCACAAAATTCACCACGATGGCGAGCAGGTCAAAATTGAGATATTGGCCAACCCGCGATTGAAATTTCTGTCCTTCCTCAGCCATCCAAATTTTATGATAATGGAGTGATTTTTGCGACAAACCATTCCTGGATAATTGATCTTTAATGAATGGGTGCTCAAATTGGTTTAAACTGCCTTGATCGGTTGCCATTGCTTCAAATTGTTCCGGATATTTCTTGCAAATTTCGTCAGGGAAAAGTCCGGAAAAAATCGCATTTCGACTGAATGGCGTCGCAGAGGGTAAAATCGAAACCGATGGTTTAATGCTGATTGAAAAATCTTCCGCCAGTAAGGGATAGAGAGACATGAACTGGTCCAGTCGCATAGCGTCCATGACCAAAAGACATACCTTTTCATCATTTTCTAATTTTGGTTGTACGGTGGTTTTAAATATATCACTCGAAAGAATTGGCCGCTCGGTATCCCCTAGCCAATTCACATAATTATCTTCAATAAAACCGGTGAACGTTCGGTTACAAGATTGGATTTGTTCATCCAGGATTTGGTGGAGGCTCGCCTCTTTTTGTTCTTCAAAATCTAATTGCCATTTCACGAGACGGTTATAGATCCGCCACCAATCGGCAAAAGTAGCGGCATCTTCAATATCCAATTCAATTTTCTGGAATTCCTGCAAATAACCACTGGTGGTTTTTTCACCGCGAATTTTTGAGTCCTCCAGTACCTGTTTACAGGCCATGAAAATTTGGTTGGGATTAACAGGTTTGATCAAAAAGTGGGCAATCTTTTCTGAAATAGCCTCATCCATGAGCCATTCTTCTTCACTTTTGGTGATCATGATCACGGGCAGGACTGGATTGATTTCTTTGATCTCTCTTAACGTTTCAATGCCATCCAACCCCGGCATGAATTGGTCTAACAGGACAAGATCAAAAACGTCATTTTTAACGTGGGCAATTCCTTCGCGCCCATTTGCACAGGTCGCAATAGAATACCCCTTTTCCTCCAAGAAAAGGATATGGGGTTTCAGATGGTCAATCTCGTCGTCGACCCAAAGGATTTTACCGCGGGTTTTTTCCATGATAATTAGACTTATAAATTACGGATTAATGTATTGGCGCCGGAAGTGCTAATAAACTAATACAAAATCAATTCGACTTTACTTTCTGTTCAATTGTATTAAAGTCTTTTCCTTTTGGCATAATGAACAGACATTTTCCAATGCTTCTTTTTTCCCATAATTCACCAAGACTACGTTTTTCTTTTGAATCGTCATCTGTCCATCTAACCGCCCCTTTATACTCTACAACAAAGATTCGTCCATCTTTTAGTTTACAAACGAAATCGGGATAAAATTTGTCTGTTGAAG
>CAYFJU010000011.1:0-51389 GCA_964343505.1 uncultured bacterium | reverse complement strand
GGTGGCCACATCTCTTTTTCAGGCAAACTGTCAATACCACTCATGAATAGTTCATCTAAATAATGAATGACATGATAATAAAAGGGAAATTAAATTTTTGTAAATCATTGGCTTAGAAAAACAACAATTAAGATGGAAATAATTACAAATATAATACTTGGTGATTGTCAAGAAAAATTAAATTTGATTGATGAAAATTCAATTGACCTGATAATTACATCACCTCCCTACGCAGACCAGCGCAGAAATACTTATGGTGGAATTCACCCTGATAAATATGTTGAGTGGTTTTTACCAATTACAGCTGAATTATTAAGAGTTCTTAAACCAACCGGTACTTTTATCCTAAATATTAAGGAAAGAGTTTTAAATGGTGAAAGGCATATTTATGTAATTGACCTCATTTTAGAAATGAGAAAACAAGGATGGCTTTGGACAGAAGAATTTATGTGGCATAAGAAAAATTGCTATCCCGGAAAATGGCCCAATCGCTTTAGAGATTCTTGGGAAAGACTTCTTCAGTTTAATAAAAACAGAAAATTTAAAATGAACCAAGAAAACGTAATGGTTCCGATGGGGGATTGGTCAAACGGCAGACTAAAAAATTTGAGTGAAACTGATAAATTGCGAGATGAATCAAAAGTTGGTAGCGGATTTGGTAAAAATGTCTCAAACTGGATTGGACGAGAAAAAGCATATCCGACGAATGTTTTACACATGGCAACAGAATGCAATAACAAAAACCATAGCGCCACCTTTCCTGAAAAACTTCCAGAATGGTTTATAAAACTTTTTACTGATGAAGAAGATTGGGTTTTAGACCAGATCATCAATTTCCCCAAGATGGAAATCGGCTTCGCTTAAATCAAACCCTTTTATAAAATGAGTTACGAAAAGAAAATGCTTCGTGATTTTAATATGCCGACAAAACACAATGTCAAGAATGCATTATTAAGAGCACTTTTACACCATAATGGCACTATAAAAGAATTCAATACTGGAGAAGAAATCGTTTCTGAAATTGCAGATGAATTTGAATTGACAAATAGGCAACGAAATGCACACTTGGAAACTATCTATAAAAAAGAGAATAGAATTAAAAAATCTAACCTTTGGCATCGCCTACTTTTTCGTGCGGGAGATTCATTGGCTAAAGAAAATTTGGTTATTAGACCATCAAAAACCTTAAAACTTACTGATAAAAAAGAATGGATGCTTACTGAACAAGGAATTGAAAAAGCACTAAAACTTTCGAAAATTTCAGGAATACAAAAAGATGACCTTCCAACAACGTCTTTCGAACTACAAAAACTTATAAATAAAATGAAAGACACTTCAAGACCCAAATCTTATAACCCAATAAATAAGAATAAACAGTTGAGTAAAGTAACAAAAAAATCATCTTTACGTACAAGGGCATTTCGCCAAGCGGTTATTCTTGCATATGATCACAAGTGTTCAATTTGTGGATTAAAAATTTATTCACCGGATTCACATCTTTGGGAAGTTGAAGCAGCGCATATAGTTCCACATAGATTAAAGGGCAAAGATGATATTTGGAATGGGATTGCACTATGTCACCTACATCATTGGGCATTTGATGTAGGTTGGTTTACTTTACTAGATAATTACAAAATAAAAATATCGAAAAGAATCAATAATTTACCATCGGGGTTTGGTAGGATATCCAATTATGATTTTTTGTCAGATTTAATGAACACTTCTTCACGTATATCATTACCAAACATTGTTGAATTGTATCCACATGAAAAATCAATTCAATGGCATAGACAAAATATTTTCTATCAATAAAGGATGAATCAAATGAAAAATAACCAAAATGAAAAAATAGTCTATTCAATTAATATTGCAGATATACAGACAGTTGCAAATGATGAATTGGAAAGAGATTTGACATTTGATGAAATTAAAAAAATTGAAGATTCAATTGCTGAAAATCTTGATTGGTACGGTGCTATTTCAGATGCGATAAATAGTAATCTTGATTTAGAAAATAGTTTAACATTCTCACCGCCCACGAATTAGTCAAAACTTTACTTGACGCTCACCTTTCATCACAGGAAGAAACTATTTTTGGCGATTTTCTGGAAGGATTAGCAATTTTTATAAATTCAAAGGTCTATGCTGGCAGAAAATCTTCAACTGAAGGAATAGACCTTGAATATGAAAGAAACGACATTCGATACATCATATCAATCAAATCTGGTCCAAATTGGGGAAATGACAGACAAATAAAGAAAATGATTGACAATTTTAACACTGCAAGAAGAACATTAAGAACAACTGGTTCCAAGATCAATGTAATCGCGATTAATGGTTGTTGCTATGGAAGAACATTACCCAGGTTTCAAAATAAAGCAAAGGGAGACTATTATAAGTTCTGTGGTCAGCAATTATGGGAATTGATTTCAGGGAATGAAAATTTATATATAGACATAATCGAACCCCTTGGACATAAAGCAAAAGAAAAAACAGAGGAATTCCTCAAGTCCTATTCTCAAATCATTAACAAGTTTACTCAAGAATTCAGCGAAAATTTCTGTGATGATGGAATCATAAATTGGGAAAAACTGGTTGCGTTTAATTCATCAAAAAAGAAATGAGCAATGAAATATAACACCCAGTCAACCTGATCCGCCAGTCGGCGGACATGTTACTTTATTCGTTATCGGTACATCTTGAATTATTTTTATCCCTGATCCTATTTCCGCATAGTTTTACGCACTTTACGCTTTAAGTATCCCGGGGAAAAGACCTTTAAAAAAGGCACTAGTTTTAGTTTGACCGGGAGATACATTTTTTTCTTTTCCCGTTCCATCGCCCGAATAATTGCCGTGGTACATTGTTCCAGGCTGACGGATTCCTTATTGTGCGCATGCTTTGCTTGCCCCAGGGGTCGGCCTGCGGCGCCGAAAGCGTTGCTGCGTAAATTGGTATCACGGATCCAACCTAAATAGATATTCAGAAAATGGATTGCACCGTTCATTTCCATGTCCAGTGTATCCAAAAATCCCTGCAAAGCATGCTTGGAGGCGGCATAGCCGGAATGGTTCGGGAAGCCCATTAAGGCCTGGGCGGTGGATATGGCTGTAATTAAACCTCTTGAGTTTTTTAGCATGGGCAGCGCTGCATGCACACAATTCACCGCACCGGTGTAATTGGTTTCCATAATCTCACTCAAAAAGGATGTATCCTGGATGTCTTCAAAGGCCGACCACATACTGATCCCGGCATTCAGCACCAGAATATCCAACCGGCCAAAGCGGGCGACTGTTTCATCCACTAAGTTTTGACATTGGCCCTGATCGGTGATGTCTGTCGGCACTGCCAAGGCCTGGCCGCCCATCTGATTGATTTCATCCGTCACGGCCTTCAACTTATCGGCGGACCGGGCTGCTGCAACCACATTTGCCCCTTTTGCCCCCAACTTAATTGCCAATGATTTGCCAATCCCCGATGAGGCACCGGTAATGATTACCGTTTTACCTGAAAATTTGATAATTATACCCTATTTTGGATTGCATCAACTGTGTTGATGCATGGATTGACACAGTCAATCCACTCCATACAAGAATTTCAGTTTTACAATCCCTAAAAATTTCGTCAAAATTTATTTCTCCTTCAATAGGTATAACGAGTTACCATTAGAATTAATCGGCAAATATGTTGTTTCGGATTCCAAAGATATTGTTGGGATCATGGGAGGCTTTCACCTGTTTCAACAGGTCAATGCTGGACTCCGACAAAGTATCCGGGATGAAATCTTTGCGCAATTTACCCACGCCATGATGGTGAGAAATAGAGCCCCCATTAGCCATGATGGCATCCCGGATGGCATGCTCAATTTTACCAAACACGATTTCGGGTTGCGCAACTCCTTTGATGTACATACCGAACATGAAATAAATGCATACGCCGGTATGGTAAATTTGGGGAATCCGGTAGGACAGGTATGGTTTGCCGGGGATATTATATTTCTCATGGTATTCAAGGAGACAATCAGAAGCGGCTTGGCATACAGCCGGGATCTTACTCCAGGGAACCGACGTTTCCATGGTTTCACCAATGATATGATAATCGGTCAGAAAATCTCTCACATAAGCGATGGCATAGGTGAGCATGTAGCCCCGTTTCCCGTTTTCACTGCCCCCGGATAGTCCCCCGTGTTTAATGGCCAAGCGTTTAATATTTTTATCCTGGTAATGCACTTCTTCGGCGTCACCCTCCATTACGAATGTAACGGCGCACATTGAATGGGGGTCAAAACCCTTTACCTTCAGCACCAGGAATTTTTTTAAATCATCCACTACTTTTTTAATGCCGGTGGCGGCCGGTTTCAGCGCTTGTCCAAAGCGGAACTGGACATTATCCACTAGGCGCACACTGGCCGGAATAAAATTGGTCTGTGAAAGTTCATGCAGGAATGCTACCCCCTTTTCCCAGTCAGGAAATACGGTAGAGGCATATTTTTGGACTTCCGGTTTTTTGTGAATTTTTACAACCGCCTTGGTGATAATCCCTAAATTTCCTTCACAGCCGTACAGCAAATTCTGGGGGCGCATCCCGATGGAAGCGCGGATAATTGGATCCTTTTGTTCCAGGACGCCCTTGGGGGTAATCACAGTGAAATTTTCTACAATATCTTCAATATTGCCATAGCGGTTTTTTTTCATCCCGCTGGCGTGGGTGGCAATCCAGCCGCCTAAGGTGGATAATTCCACACTGTCCGGTTCATGTCCCACCATGAATCCCATTTTCCCCAATTCTTCTTCCATCTGGCTGCCGGTGATGCCGCCCTGGATGCAGGCCCGCTGGTCCTCTGTATTGATCCATTCAATCTTATTCATTCGGCGCGTATCAACGGCCACAACCATCCGTTGTTCATTTTCCGGCAATACCAAGGCGCTGCTCACACTGGTGCCGCCACCGAAAGGGATTAGGCAGACATTGTGTCCTTCCGCCAATCGAATCAATTGAATCACTTCATCCTCAGATTCCACATAAAACACCATATCCACGGTCTTGTCGATAGATGAATAGAGAATTTTGTACACTTCCTCCGAAGTGGTTTGGCCGTGGCTGTGAATCAAGCGATCCTCATCCGCAAAGGAATACCTATCCGCCGGGAAATTGGTTTTAACCACGTCCACAAATGCCTGGTTTATGGTGGACGCATGCACCGGTTTATCTACGACTTCCGGGACCATATCGTTGGGGTCAATATTCATGTCCAGCATTTCTTCAACATAGGGAACAAAATCGGGCATATTCACTCCGCACAGTTCGTAGCGGTTGCCCGTCATCGTAACGGTGCGATCCGGATTTAAAATGAACCTGGAATCTTTAAAGCCCCATTTGTGGCCCCAGGTAGTGTGGGCATTGGCAAAAAATTTTTTATCAGCCATAAATCTCTTCTCCGACGTTTCGTATTCTTTTTTCCAGTTCTTCCGTGATTTGATTAACTGATCCATAGTTTTCCCGACCACTGATATCAATACTACCATTCTTTGATTCATAATCTTCAGGGTAAATGGGATCGCAGATGTGGATATTTATTTTGGCGGGCCGCATGAATTTTTTTCCTTTGGGCCAGGCTTTGAATGAACCGTCAATGTACACCGGGACGATAGGGACCCCTAATTTAATGGCGAAGGTTGCCGTGCCCTTTCTGAATTTTGCCATCTTACCGGGGACACCCCGTGTCCCTTCCGGAAACATGATTAAACAGCGATTATCCCGGCGCATGAATGCCTGGCAGAGGGCCAGGGTGTTCTCAATCGGAAACGTGGGGTCTGTACCATTCCGCCGTTCAATGGGAATCAGATTCATGATCACTTGAGTAAAAAATTTCTTGGAGGGATCATCAAACCAGTAATCTTTGGCGGCCAGCATCCCAAAATGATTCATCCCTTTACCTGAGGCGGCCATCAACAGGGCTACATCCATATGGCTGTTGTGGTTGCAACTCATGATAAACGATGTGTCGGGAATCTTTTCCCGATTATAAACGGTTACAGGTGTATACCATGAGAAAACAAATTTGCAAAATGAACCAAACACCCTTTTCCAGGCGCGCGTAAAAAGGGATTGATTTTGGACTAAATATGCGTAGCAGGGCTCATCCAAAACAGATGACAGTTCCATCTATTAACGCCCGTATTTCATATGTGCTTCGGAAAAGGAACCGGAAGCGATGGCGGACATCAGGGATATTTCCAGGGCCAGGCTGGAGGCGGCAATGATCTCCGCAAATTTTCGTGAAGCGTATTCGCCATTATCACAATCCAGGAGTTTTAAATTTTGCTGCTGGGGTAGTAAGCGTGTCCCGCCGCCGACCGTCCCCACGGTGAGGGAAGGCAGGGTCAAGCGGCAAACGAGCCCCTCGTCAGTGGTTTCCGTTTGAAAATGTCCGATGGAATTCTCGGCGACACAGGCGGTATCCTGGCCGGTGGCAATGTAAATGGCGGTCAGGGCGTTGGAAATATGCAAATGACATCCGGTGGTGCCCGCCATGGCCGTAATCGTTGGACCTAATTGTTGGTAAGTATCCACCTCATCCATGTGGAGATCAAGGACCCGTTTCATCACGGACTTTTTCAGCGTGGTTTCGGCAATGACGCTATGACCCCGGCCCATGATCATCGTCTTGGATGATGCTTTCTTGTCGCTGTTAAACCCCGATTCTAGGATGAACTTATGGCCTGTCTGCCCATGAATAAAATCGCAGCCCGCTTTAGAAGCCAGGGTGACCATATTCTGCCCGGCAGCATTACCCGTATTCATGACCATATCCAGAATGACATAGTTTTGGATCGGATAGGTATCGATGCGGATAAGTTTTCCATAACGGGTGGTGGATTCAGCGACGGATTTAATTTCGTCAAAATGTTCTTCCACCCAAGTGATAAAATCGACCGCTTCAATTATGGATTCAAATATGAACACCGGCGCCCGGGAGAGTTCCTGTTTCAGGTAACGGGTACGTATCCCCCCGGAAAGGGCCGAAGCATACATCCCACGGCTCATGGACATGGCTAAGGTGCCCTCCACCGTGCATAAGGGCACCAGGAATTCACCGTCCGCATATTGGCCTTTAAGTTGCAAGGGGCCGGCGACAGCCATGGGCATACTCATATAGCCGATATGGTTTTCAATAACGCCTTTTAATTCTTCTGGATCATTACGGGTAGAATCGTCATAATCCATACCTGTTCGATGCTTTAACCAGGCCAAACGCCGTTCAGTATCACGCCCGGAGTGACCACCGGGAATTTTACGGCCGTTATGGTTGTTTGGTGAGGGATTCTTTTCTTTCCTGTTTTCTTCCATTGGATTTTTAACTCTGCCGTATCGCAATTTGATGATGAAGCAGGCAGAAGTCCTTCAGTATTGCTTTAAAAAAGATGGTGAATGTACCTACAGTATCCACCCTGAATTCTCCAGGGCGGAATGGTCAACTGTGTTTATGGGGAGACATTTGCCCACGGGTTTCCAAGCTATCCCGGGGGCGTAGCTTTGTCCGAAGCGTTAAAAGAAACTAATAAAAAAAGAGCAAATGCATCATTAAAAAAATAAACGACTTCTCATAGAGGTGCATTTTTTACGCCGCTGGTGGGGTTCCCTAGGTTTGGAATGTGGGTTTTTATCCGGGTGGAGTTCATTGTACCCCCGTAGATGATAAAAGGTGGGGTGAATTTTCGTAACAAATAAGGAATTCCTAATTCTCAAAAGTCTTATGGAGTGTGTGTTAAGCCGTTTTTAAAATATCGGCAATCCACTTATTCAGACTTTTTCCCGATTGTACAGCTTTTAAATAAATTTTATGATGAAGTGATGGCTCTAAGCGGAGGATAAATTTACCGGAAAATGGTTTGTCCGGTTCTTCATTTCGTGCCGCACAAAAATCAAGGTAGTCATCAACCGAATCTTTAAATGCAGTTTCAATTTCATCTACAGACTGTCACTGAAATGTAATCACATCTTTAGTATCAAGGACTTCACCATGAAATAGTTTTGCTTCATCGTCATAAGAAACATGGCCGGAATATCCTTTGTATGTCATCATTTTTTTACTCCTGATTTAATGTTGATTGCTGTGTAACAAATAAACTCACCTGCCTACGCTTCGGCTACGGCGGGCGAGCCGGCTTTTGTAATTCCTAATTCTCATTGTCGTCCGCCTGCCTGCCGGAATAAAATGTAGGCAGGGTGGAGTGGAGGTTGGGTTGCGGTTCATTTTGTGATTTTCGGCATAAACTTTTCAAATAACCCCCAATTATTTTCCCAATCAGGATTCAAAAGGTTTAATCCAAATCGTCGTTCCCAATTTGATGTGCCATGAGCAGGGTGTTCAATACAGGCTTTTCCAACATCCTTTTTATTTGCAATCCAATATCGCGGACTTTGTAGTTTTGAAGGTGACCCCAGCCAAACAAAAATAATATATTGATTTTTTTTAGATTCAACCCAAGATTCATTGTTCTCTCTTAAAATAAAAGATTTAGAACGGTCTGGATGGCAAGCTTTAACCTGAATATATTCCAAATGTTTTCCATCTTTTCCACCAATTAAAATATCGTCATCAGAAAAATTTTCAGGTAAAAGCGAATTAGGAATTCCCCTTTTAGAAAGTTCAGCGGCAACATAAAGCTCACCTTCCGGGATATTTACATCAAAAAGACCATCATTCATTATATAGTTGTAGATCATGGCCGTTATCAATACATGTATGCGGCGGTACCAATAATGGCTGTAAAGAAGAAAAAGTAAAGTGCCACAATGATTGCAAACCAAATTATAGTCGCCTTGGCCCAATTGGCCTTGTTGGGGTGGGTGGCATCACTAAATCCCCACACAAAAAGCATAACAATATTGACAATGGGGATACACATGATTAGCAGTGTTATCATCCAATCTTTGATAGTAAGCGGTTGGTAAGCGATGGGTTGATTATCCATGGATAGTTCTCCTAATGCTATAAGAAAAATGTGAAATGTAACGAAAGATAAATTCAGGTTCGGTCAATTCATTCGCGTGGAATTGGGACGCAGAACTACAATAATTAGCGGGGCGTGAAATAGGTGTACTCGTGGCGCAGGGGAAGGCTCCTCTGGATGAACAGAGAGTTATATGTCTTGTATACTTCATGAGCATTTACCAAAAATCTTTCTTTAGTATCTGCTATTCCTGTATAAATGTAAACTGAAAAGTATGGATAGGGGAAGGGATTTTTACAACTCCCGCCGGAGGCGGTTGCCCATAATGATATAATTAAAAATCGTTGTCGTACCCCCAGCCCTTCGCCCGCAAGCCCCGACCAATGGGAGGCGGGCTGGGGAGCAGGCTGGTGATCCCCGAATTTGTATTGGTGGGAAAAATACAAAACGCCTGTATTTCAGTACCTTAAACGCCTTAGCTTAGAATTGCTTTTAGACGTTATCCACCCTGCCCCTTGGGTGCGACCATGCCTGGTTTCTTTATCATACTGTCGGTTTTTCTCCTTGTACTTATCACCGATATCTTTCGCCAATTTTTTTGCCTCTGACTCCATCGATGCGCAAGAATGGGCTGAAATGCGAAACGCTTTAAGAGTCTGGATAATTTCGCGCCCAGTTTCCATGGCAATTTGCCGATGCCCTGCCTCATGAAGTTTGAGGCCCTCAAGACCACGATTCCACTGTTTTATAAGTGTAAAAGGCGCATCGGGAGGCGGCTTCCATCGCGGTAGAAAAGTAGTGATCAAAAGCTCAACTTCCACGCGCTCCATCTGACATTCACCCATCTTAAACGCGAACTGAAACCTTAATCGAGTTTCCCAATGGGTTTCTCCGGCGAAGGACTGACCCTCGAATTCCGGTCCGTTTCTCCATATTGCCTGGAGCAATTCTTCTGAAGTTGATCCTGTAATATCATAATATTGATATACTGTATCTATCGAAATACCAGGATAATTGAGGGAGTTCACTTGTTCGGTGGTGGATGCACACGCCATCCATAGAAATCCACTAACGCTGTATAGAATCAGGTTTTTCATTCGAAACATGTGCTTTAACATGGATTAATTCAACGCTGGATATGGGTGAAGCGCACCGGCCGCCATAAAGTGCAGCGGATTGGCCCGTCCGGGGACAATGCATTCTTGGCTAAGGAATTGGGATTAGTGTTTGACGTATTCCCCCTACCACAGAAATTTTTCTCTGTAGAAATCGAGTATGCGATGTTTTTGTCTATATTTCATTCAGCCTCCACTAAAGTTATGTTTTCCAGTATCAGCTACACCTAAACAAAATGTATAGTTAAAAATAAAGTGAAAGCAATGATTATTCATGCATTTAATTTTTCGCAAGAAATTGGTTTCATTCTATAACAGCTTGGCAGGCAGGTGATAGTTTTTTCTTCGTTTTCACATTCCTCCAATTTAGTTTTACCGCCATTACAAATTCGAAATGAGGAGGTAGACGTGAGATCACTTTGGGTCACCAAAACACTTTTATTTTTTATGGTCATCAGTGTCAGCCATGCCCAAGGGGTTACCATGGGGGCAGGAGTCATGACATTTGAAACGGTCCCGGGGTGGGGCCTGGGCGAAAAAGGTCAATCGGTTTTGGGTGCGACACACGGCGGTGTGGCCATCAGTAAGGATGGGACAATTTATGTCAGCGCCAACAAAGGTGTGGTGGGATTTTCACCGGCGGGTAAAATCGTCCGTGAACATCTGGGTGAACCCTATACCAAATTGCACGATATTGAAATTCGTGATGAAGATGGTATTGAATATATCTACGGCACCCGAAACGAGAAAGGCGAGGGGATTAAATTCAAAGCGAAATATGGTAAAGTGGTTTTGCGCCTCCCTTTTCCCCAAAAAGAATCTGGTCTTGACTTGGCGAATTTTAGTCCAACCGCCATTACAGTCGCTGCCAATGGTGATATTTTCTTGTCAGACGGTTACGCCAGTAATATCATTTTCAAGTTTGACAAAAGCGGCAAATACCTGATGCATTTCGGCACCAAGGGAAACGGACTACAGGAATTCAACGTGGCCCACGGGATGACCCTGGACACCCGTTACGAGCCCAACCGCCTTTTGATCTGTGACCGCAACCACCAGCCCAAGGGACGGCTCGTCCACTACACGCTTGAGGGTGAATTCATCGAAGAAGTCATTACGGGCCTGGGGATGCCCACCTCCGTTTCTATTCAAGGTGATTACATTTCAGTGCCGGACCTCCATGGCCGGTTGGTGATCCTGGATAAAAATAATACCATTATGGCGGTACTGGGTCACAATCCGGACCCTGAGCAACGGGCGAATTTTAACATTGACCAAAGCGATTGGATTGAAGGCATTTTCAGCGGAACGCATGGGTCGAGTTGGGATGCGGAGGGCAACCTCTATATTCAGGACTGGAACACGGATGGCCGCATCATGAAACTTGTGAGAATCAGGGATTAGTTAGCCCTTATAAAAAAATGTCTTGCTGAACACAGTCATCCTGAGCCTGACGAAGGATGAGATTACAAGGTGAGTATTTGATTTACAACTCACCCCCCGCCTGCTCCCTTTTTGGAAGGGCGGGCAGGCCAGCCCCTTGTCTTTTGGTGGAAGAGAGAGGAGGTGTAATTCATCATTTTTCCGGGAAATTAGCTGGCGTGGGTTAGTCGCAATAAAAACCATTCTTTTTAAACATTCTCCAATTTAGTTTCCCCTCCCCATTCACTAATTCGATTTGAGGAGGTCGAACATGAAAAACCTTTCACCGGGCAGAATCCTGCCTTTATTTATACTCATCAGTTGTAGTCAGCCGCCGGCTGTAGAAAAGGCTGAACCTAAAATGAAATTGGTCACAACCTTTGATGTGGCCTTAGACCGGGAGGCCCAATCCAATCTGGAATCCCGGTTTGATGCGGTGCTCAACCCCCAAAATTTGAATGATTGGATGAAGCACATGTCATCGAAACCGCACCATGTGGGCTCCCCCTGGAGTAAACAAAATGCGGAATTCATGGCCAAGCATTTCAAGGAGTGGGGCTTTGAAACGGAAATTGAAACATTCGATGTCATGGTGCCATTCCCCAAAATTCGTAAACTGGAATTGGTCGCTCCAAGTAAAGTATCCCTCCAATTGAAAGAACCGGCACTGAAAGAAGATGCCACTTCCGGGATCACCAAAGATGTCCTCCCCGGTTATAATGCATTTTCCGCCGATGGCAATTTGACTGCAGAACTGGTGTTCGTGAATTACGGCATTCCCGCCGATTATGAAGAACTTGAACGGCTGGGGATTGATGTGAAGGGCAAGATTGTATTGGCTAAGTATGGCGGCTCCTGGCGGGGTATCAAACCCAAAGTGGCCTACGAACAAGGGGCCATCGGTTGTATTATGTATTCAGATCCCAAGGATGACGGGTACGTCCGGGGAGATGTATATCCCAAAGGCCCTTTCAGGATGGAACACGGCATCCAGCGGGGTTCCGTGTTGGATATGCCCATGTATCCCGGGGATCCATTGACCCCCGGTTATGGTGCCAAAGCAGATGTGGAACGGCTCACAGTTGAAGAAGCGCCTACCATTATGAAAATTCCTGTTATGCCCATTTCTTATGCGGATGCCCTGCCTCTACTGAAGGCATTGGAAGGCCCAGTTGCGCCAAACAGTTGGAAAGGGGGTTTGCCCATTACCTATCATGTGGGCCCCGGCCCAGCGAAAGTAAACCTTCATCTGGAGTTCGATTGGAGTCTACGGCGGGCCTACAATCCCGTTGCACGCATGAAAGGATCCGTTTATCCTGATGAATGGATCATGCGGGGCAACCACCATGATGGGTGGGCCCAAGGAGCAGCGGATCCCATCAGCGGCATGGTTTCACTCATGGAAGAAGCCCGGGCCATCGGTGAATTGACCAAAACCGGATGGCGCCCGAAACGGACTTTAGTCTATGCGGGCTGGGATGCAGAAGAGCCCGCATTATTAGGTTCAACCGAATGGGTGGAATTCCACCGGGATGAAATCCAGAAAAAAATGGTCACCTACATCAATACGGATGGAACAGGCGTTGGATTTTTAGGTGTTGGCGGTTCCCATTCACTGGAAAAATTTGTCAATGAAGTGGCTGCTGATGTAAAAGATCCAGTTCAGGACGTCTCATTAAAGGAAAGGAATCGAGCGCGACTTCGGGTTAATGGTAATAAAGATGCAGAACGGGATGACCTCCGTATCTATCCCCTGGGTTCCGGTTCGGACTATACGGCGTTCATTCACCATGCCGGTGTACCTTCACTGAACTTGGGTTTTGGTGGAGAAAGCAGTGGCGGCTCTTACCATTCGATCTATGATTCATATGACAATTATACCCGCTTCAGTGACGGCGATTTTAAATATGGTGCCACCCTGGCTAAAGTGAACGGCCGTTTAGTATTACGTTTGTCTGAATCAGATATTTTGCCGTTCAGATTCACCAATATGGCAGAGAATATCGGCACATTTATTGAAAGCAATAAAAAACTGGCCGAAGGTGTGGTAATGAAAACGGAAAAACGGAATAAACTGTTGGACCAAAAAGCCTTTACTATCGCCGGGAATCCGAAGAAAACGTATCTGTCGCCCAAACGGTTAGATGCAGCGCCGGACTTTGATTTCAGTCCATTGGAAGCGGCCCATAAAAGGTTGGAGGCCAATGCCTGGAAATATGAAAAAGCCTTGGCTGGCTTAAAGAAAGGGTCCTTATCCGCCGAACAAAATTCCCAAGTGAATCAACTGCTCCGGGAAGTGGAACAGGCCATGACCCGGGCCGATGGATTGCCCCGGCGGGACTGGTTCAAAAATATGATCTATGCCCCCGGTTTTTACACCGGTTACGGCGTGAAAACATTGCCGGGCATTCGGGAAGGCTTGGAAGAACGGAATTGGAATGAAGTGCATCTATATATCGGTGAAGTTGCTAAAGCTTTAGACAGGGCCTCGGCCAAGATAAACGCAGCTGCACGCATATTAGAGGGAAATTAAATGATTAAAAGATTCCTATTGGCGTCCATCATTTTATACAGTGGCCTTTTTGCGGGTGAACCCAAATCGGTAAAAGCAACTCGCAAATGGGCGAAGAAAAACGGCCATACCATCATCAAGGATTTTGCCCATTTGCTGTCCATACCCAACGTGGCGGCGGATAAAGCCAATATCCGTAAGAATGCCGAATATATCAGCGGTCTCTTCCAACAGCGAGGCTTCAATATGCAGCTGTTGGAGGTGGATGATGCCAATCCTATTGTCTATGGTGAGCTAAAATCACCGGGTGCAACGCGGACACTCTGCTTTTACGTCCACTATGACGGCCAGCCGGTGGATTCATCCCAATGGGCACACGGCCCATTCGATCCTGTGCTCTATGACGCCCCCATGGATGCAGGGGGTAAGCCGATTCCACTCCCCGGAAAACGAACAAAGATTGATCCGGAATGGCGGATTTACGGTCGCTCTGCCGGGGATGACAAAGCACCGGTTATGACCATCTTGAATGCAGTGGATGCCCTTCAATCTTCGAAAATCGGATTCACTTCAAATATCAAATTATTCTTTGAAGGAGAAGAAGAAGCCGGTTCGACGAATTTGAAAGCACACCTCACAAAACATAAAGCACTTTTGGATGATATTGATATTTGGCTGTTTTGTGATGGCCCCATGCACCAGAGCCGCCGGCCGCAACTGGTGTTTGGTGTTCGTGGCGTCACGGGCATGGAAGTGACTGTTTACGGCGCCACCCGTTCCCTCCACAGTGGTCATTATGGCAACTGGGCGCCGGTCCCGGGGCAAAACCTCTCCCACCTCATTGCATCTATGAAGGATGAGAATGGAAAAGTTCTGATCGACGGATTTTATGATACGGTGGAGCCTTTGTCAGAATTTGAGCGCTTGGAATTGGAAAAAATCCCCGATGTGGATGCGCAGTTAAAAAATGAATTGGGGCTCGCTTTTACGGAAGGCAATGGCCGCACCATCAATGAGCGAATCCTGCAGCCTTCCCTCACCATTAAAGGATTATCCAGCGGGAATGTGGGTAAGAAAGCCCGCAATGTGATTCCCAACTTAGCCACGGCAGCCATCGGTATGCGTCTGGTAAAGGGGAACGTTCCGGAAGATATGCTGGACTTGGTAGAAGCCCATATCCAAAAACAGGGCTACCACATTGTTTATAATGATCCGGACATGGATACGCGTCGGAAATATCCCAAAATTGCGAAAGTGTCCCGCAGAGGTTCAGGCTACATTGCTTCAAGGACATCCATGGAAGGGCCATACGCCAAGGCCATCATTGATGCCACCCGGAAATTTGTGGGAGATGAGCTAATCCTTATGCCCGCATTGGGTGGATCACTCCCATTATATTTATTCACGGATTATCTTCAAAAACCGGCCATTATCGTCCCTGTGGCCAACCATGACAATAACCAGCACGCCGCCAATGAGAATCTCAGGATTGCCAACCTCTGGTATGGGATTGACCTCATGGGTGTAATTCTCACCATGCCGAATTAACCGTTATGTTTGGGTATAAGATAATTCCCCTCTTGAGAGGGGTCTCCCCGATTTTCGGGGAGGGGGTGTGTAAAAAAGACGTCACACCCACCCCTTCACTTCGTGATGCCCCTCCGAGGAGGGGACTTTTTATTTTTTCATTTTTAATGCTTAATTGTCTTTTTGCCCAATCCCTTTCTCTCGAAAAACTGGAAAGCGGTGTTGAAGCATCCTTCCGTGGGTTGGATGTGGTGAACCGAAATGTGGTGTGGGTCAGCGGTACAGGCAGCACTGTTTTACGAACCGTGAATGGAGGAAAGTCATGGGAAAATGTATCCGTACCCAATATGGACAAAACCGACTTCCGAGATGTAGAAGGGTTTGACGAAAAGACCGCCATCGTCATGGGGATCGCTTCACCTGCCCAATTCTTTAAGACTACCGATGGTGGCCATACATGGAAACAAGTATATTTTGATGACCGTGAAGGGATATTCTTTGACGGTATGTCCTTCTGGAACCGGAAGGAAGGTATAGCATTCAGTGATCCCGTGGATGGAAAACACATATTGATCCGAACCGATGATGGAGGGGAATCGTGGCAGGAAATTCCCGCGGATGGTATACCGGAAAAATTAGACCCTGAATTTGGTTTTGCCGCCAGCGGTACGGGCATACCCGTCGTTGGTCGGAAAAGAGTATGGCTGGGGATGGGCGGTTTGAAGTCCCGCGTATTTAAAAGTGAAGATGGGGGATTCAATTGGACTGTGACCGAAACGCCCCTGGTGTATGGGGGGCAGAGTACAGGCATTTATTCAGTGGCTTTCAAAAATAAAAAAATGGGCATCGCTGTGGGTGGTGACTATACCAATCAATCCATAAAAAATACGATGGCCTATACCCATGACGGTGGTGCCACTTGGCACCTTCCTACAACACAGACTCATCAATACAGAGAATGTGTGGCCCATTATCGCGGAAATATATTTTTTGCGGTGGGGCCATCCGGTTTTGACCGCACAACGGATAATGGCAAAACCTGGGCGCCCCATTATTGGGAGGTGAAGGACTTAACGGCCATTGGGTTTGCCAAAGGAAGCCGCACTGGTTTTGCAGTTGGCAAGAGAGGTCAAATCTATAAACTGAAGGTTAAAAATTGAGACAACGGTCTGCAATGGTTTTGGGCGCTTCCGGCCTGATTGGGTCTGAAGTTTTAAATCAATGTTTGGATTCTGATTACTATGACCGTGTAATTATCCCGGTGCGGAGGTCCTTTGGCATGGATCATGAAAAACTTACCGAAAAGGTGATCGAATTTGATATGCCCCCTTGGGAAGACCTTTTTCCCGTAGACCATGTTTATTGCTGTCTGGGAACAACCATTAAGAAAGCCGGCAGTCAGGATAATTTCAGGAAAGTAGATCATGATTATCCCTTGGCCTTTGCTGGTGCAGCCAAAAAATGGAATGCATCTGTATTCAGCATTGTCACCGCAGCGGGATCCAATGCCAGATCCAAAATCTTTTATAATCGTGTGAAAGGTGAACTTGAAGAAAATTTGGAATTGTTGAATTTGAGAGCAACCTTAGTATTTCAGCCTTCACTTCTTATGGGGGATCGGAAAGAATTTCGTCTTGGGGAAAAGATTATTATCGGTGCAGCAAAATTAACAGGGTGGCTTACACCACTTTCCTATAAAGCGATTAACGGTAAGACTGTCGCCCATGCAATGGTAAAAGAAACGGCCACAGCCCAACCCGGATTCCATTTCATATCAAACAAGACCATGCACACAATTGGGTAAGGAGGATTCATCATGAAACGGATAATCACTTTTTTTACTTTTGGGTTGATGTTTCTATCGGCTCAATCCTTTTCGATTGATCCAAAGGTATATGATGTTGTTAATGAAATCAGCGCTGAACAGTTAGAAGCCTATGTAACAAAACTGGCCAATTTCGGTACGCGCCATTCATTGTCAGATACGGTATCCAATACGAGAGGGATTGGTGCAGCCCGGCGGTGGATCAAAAAAGAATTTGAAAAAATATCAGAAGAATGCGGCGGCTGTCTTGAAGTCGAAGAACAATGGTCCCTGGCAAAAGGAAATCCAAAAACACGAATTAAAGAAGATACGTGGATCGTCAACATCTATGCGGTAAAACGGGGTACGTTATATCCCAATAGATATGTGATTATGAGTGGGGATATTGATTCAAGAATATCCGATCCATTGGATAGAACAGGTGATTCACCCGGTGCCAACGACAATGCCTCCGGTATGGCAGGAGCTCTGGAACTCGCACGTGTTTTATCTAAACATGATTTTCCAACCAGCATTATTCTGGCTGGCCTTTCGGGAGAGGAACAAGGATTATTCGGCGGAAAATTCTTAGCAGAAAAAGCGAAAAAAGAGGGGTGGGAAATCATCGGTATTTTAAATAATGATATGATTGGGAATATCGAAGGAGTAGATGGGGTCAAAGACAATCGTACATTCCGAATCTTTTCTGAGCCCTACTCTGTTTTGGAATCGGAACGGCAGCTTAAGCAAAAACGGTTTTATGGGGGAGAGAATGATAGTGAATCCCGCCAATTGGCCCGCCACGTCTATGCGGCTACCAAAACATATCTTCCTGAAATGAATCCCATGCTCATCTACCGATTGGATCGCTTTGGCCGGGGTGGACACCATCGGCCTTTTAATGAAGCGGGTTTCCCAGGTGTGCGGATTATGGAAGCACATGAGAATTATAATCGCCAGCACCAGGATATTCGCACAGAAAATGGGATCAAATACGGTGATGTAATTGAAGGTGTTAATTTTGATTATTGTGCCAAACTGACCGCCGTAAATGCCGCATCATTATTTACTTTGGCCATGGCGCCGCCCAAACCGAAAAATGTGAAAATTGGCGGTGTCGTCCAGCCATCCACCGTTTTATCTTGGGATAAGGTCCAAGGCGCGGTTGGATATAAACTTTATTGGCGGGATACCACTGCACCTGTCTGGGAAAATACCAAGTGGGTTGAAGGTGATGTGACTCAACATACTTTAGAGGGTATTGTGATTGATAATTTCCTTTTTGGTGTTTCAGCTGTTGGTGAAAATGGTCATGAAAGCATGGTGGCCTATCCCGGGGGATTGATTGGGCGGTAAGGGTCAATCCCAATGAAGCCAAAGGATAAATCGGGGCACAAGCGCGGCGCGATTATGAAAATATTCTTTTGCTGGCTGCTGACAATAGGTTGGGCATTTCCCGGTGAATTACGTGTTCTATCCTATAACATCCACCATGGAAAAGGTATGGACGGCAATATAGATCTTAAACGAATTGCCAACGTAATACAAAAAGTTGATCCTGATTTTGTCGCATTACAAGAGGTTGACAAAAATGTGAATAGAAGCGGAAAAGTGGATCAGGCAAAAATATTGGGGAACATGTTGAAAATGGATTACGCCTTCGCAAAATTTACGGATTATGACGAGGGTGAATATGGCCTGGCTGTTCTATCAAAATACAAGATTCTCAATACCTTTATTCATAAGTTGCCTGATGGGGCAGAACCACGGGTCGTTCTTGAAGTTGAGGTGGCGGTAGAAGAGCGGCGAATTTCATTCGCCAGTATCCATCTCGATTGGACCAAAGAATCATTGCGTGTATCTCAGTTCAAAACACTGAATAAAAAGTTGATTGGCAGAGATCACCCTATAATCGTGGCCGGAGATTATAATGCAATTCCTGAAGCTAAGACCATGGGTTTGGTCGAGAGGTCTGGTGAAATAGTTCCAAAAACAGGGAATCCATTGACATGGCCGGCAGATAAACCGAATGTAGAGATTGATTATATAGTTGTCCGTGGATTATTGAATGTGAAAGCAACATCTCGGGTGATTGTTGAACGAATCGCGTCTGACCACAGGCCCGTTATGGGGGTAATCCAGTGGCCGTAAATAAGAACCAGATAATATCATGGGCCATTGCCCTCATGTTTATGGTTTTTGCAGTGGTGAATTTGAACGATCCCGATGGATGGATTTGGGCCCTTATCTATGCGGCGGTGGCAATCTTACCCTTTATCCGGAAGATAAAACAAACACCCTTGAACCAATTGGCCCTGGTGCTTCTGGTTCTGGGACTTTTGATCGCATCAGGCATTTTGAACCCGTGGATGCCAAAGCAAGCCGATGACCGTATGGTGAATATGTGGGAACACCAGCGGGAGGGGTTAGGTCTCATCCTGGGTGCCCTGTGGCTCTGGTTGGGCCGCCGGTTTTCTAACAATTAGTGCGATGTCTGCTGTGGAACGGAACCTTGCGAAGGTTTAAAACCTTCGCAAGGTTTTTCCCATTATGAGCATCGCGCCTGTCTGCCGGAACGGCACTATAGGCAGGAATTATTTTAATCAACCACTGCGCGTGCAACCTAAATATTGGTGTAAAGCCATTTGTGATTAACCCCGAAAAAAAATGAATTAATATTTCCCTTGTTTAGACTTTAGTTTTTAATTTTCGACCGGTGATTCGAAAAACCAATACTGTATTCGAAACTCAGCCCAATTTTGATAGAACCAAACAAGCAAACTGCAACAGTTTGCACCCAAAACCATTTCATCCAAACCAGCCAAGAAGATTTGAACGGTAAAAACAGGTCATATGATAACGGGCAATTTGTGTGCCTGGGGGTCAGCCACCATCGTACGCCCATCGAAACGCGGGAAAAATTTGCCCTTTCTCCTGAAGAAATCCACACGTTTTACGGCCTATACCGCAGTCAATTTGTAGGCGATGAAGTATTTATTCTATCCACCTGTAACCGCACCGAATTTTATGCCTTTACGCCGGAACCCGGTTCAATTTCGACTTGGATTCATTCGGGCCTGAAGCGCCTGGGCCGGGAATTGAATTTTGATGAAAACCATTTGGTGGCCCGGGAAGGAACCCCGGCGGTGCAACATTTTTTTCGGGTATGTGCCGGATTGGATTCCATGGTATTGGGTGAGACGCAAATCACAGCCCAGGTGAAAAATGCCTTGGAAATTGCCCGGGACTCTGGCGTCGCAGGCGCCGTCATTCAGCGCATGGTGCAGTTTGGTTTGGAGGCGAGTAAAGCGGTCCGGACCAAAACAGAAATTTCCAGCGGCGCTTTTTCCATCAGTTATGCGGCGGTGAAAAAAGTCCGGGAAATCCACCCGAATCTTAGAAATAAAACGATGCTCCTGATCGGCGCCGGTTCTATGGGCAAACTCACGGCGATCCATTTTAAAAAGAAAGGGATCGGCAAAATCCTGGTCTCTAACCGCAACGAATCCCGTGGGAAAACCCTGGCTGAATTGGTGAATGGTCAATTTATCCCCCTGACGGATGTAGACGCTAAACTGGATTCCGTAGATGTGATTGTCACTTGTACGGGCGCTCCTTTTCCCATGGTGAACAAAGATCAAGTGGAATCCATAGATACTGATGTGCATCCGCTTCTGCTGATTGACCTTTCTGTCCCCCGAAACATTCAGACGGATTTGGGTAATATTTCCGGGGTGACCCTGTTTTCCATTGATGATATGCGTCATACGGTGAAGGCCCAGACCGAATTGCGGAAAAAGGAAATGCCCAAGGCCGAAAAATTAATTTCTGAAAAACTGGATGAATTTCAAGTCTGGCTCAAAAACCGTTCCGTAAGCCCCGCCATTGCAGACCTCAAGCATCATTTTGAAGATATCCGTCAGGCGGAATTCAACAATATTCAGCACCGCCATGATGAAGAAACCCTGGAGGCCATTTACCGTTTTTCCAACCGCTTGATCCGCCGCTATTTAAAACAGCCTATCCATACCCTGAAAGAAAGCGCTAATGCCAAGGCAGATTCGGATGCATTAGTGCAATCTTTGCGTCAGCTCTATGAGCTGGATGAATTAACGGAAACCAAAACAGATATGAATTCGGAAAAAGCCGATGAATAGAATTATCATCGGTACCCGCGGCAGCCAATTGGCCCTGTGGCAAGCGGAACATATCAAAAGTTTGATAGAAGAATCCGGTCCCTATTCCTGTGAAATTAAGGTAATCAAAACCCGGGGGGATCAAGATGTAATCACGCCCTTGCCGGAAGTGGGTTCCAAAGGCTTTTTTACGGCGGAGATTGAAGAACAATTGCGCACACACAACATTGATTTGGCGGTCCATAGCCTAAAGGATCTGCCCGTGGATATGGAAGGAGACCTTGCCTTGGGGGCTGTGCCCCGGCGTGCATCGGCCCGGGATGTTTTAGTCCTTCCCAAAGGCGCTTCATTCGATGACTTGCCGGCAAAAGCACAGATTGCCACCGGCAGCAACCGCCGCCGGGTACAGCTTTTAGATTTGTTTCCAAATGCCGGAACGGTGGATGTGCGGGGCAATATCGCCACCCGGCTTAATAAACTGGAAAAAATGGGCTGGGACGGTTTAATCATGGCGGAAGCGGCCATAGAGCGTTTGGAATTATCGGATTTACCCCAGCACCAGTTTCCTATCTCAGATATGGTCCCGGCTGCCGGTCAGGGCGCCATTGCCGTTCAAATCGCCAAAGATAGAAATGACCTGCAGCTCGTTTTGGATTTGATTAACCATGAACTATCTCATGCAGCTGTTGCGGCTGAACGGAGACTGATCCGCTTACTGGAAGGGGGCTGCCAGGTGCCGGCGGGGGCCCATGTAGATATTGATGGACAAAAAGTGGAAATCCATGCCTTTATCTCGACTTTGGACAATGGCCGGAATATTCGGATCCATCGCTATGGGGAAAAGGAGAATTTGGACCGATTAGTGGAAGATTGTCTGGCGGAATTCAAGCAGAGAGGGGTGGAAGATATCATCCGTGAAAACCGGGACATGGGGCTGACCCCCGCAGAGGCGGACCGGCGGTGAATCAAATCATCTGGACCTTGATCAATGCACCTGCCGAGGCTTGGATGGGAGAATGCCGGGAGCAAAACATTGTCCTTCACCATCTCCCCCTAGTCCGGATTAAAGATTTGAACCCCGCTTTGGGGTCAAAAACCCCCCTCGATAGTTATGATGGCATTATCCTGTCCAGCCGTCATGGAGCCAGGGCATTTTTAAAATGGATCGGAAACGATAATCGCAGGAATTCAATACCCATTTTTACCATAGGGGAAGCAGCCCGGGACATCTTAGAAGCGGCTAGTGTGAAAGCCGAAATGGTGGCGGTTCAGACTGAATCCATTTCACCTTTCGATGATTGGTTAAAGCAAGGAGGGCATTACCTCCATCCCTGTTCAAAACGTACACCACCAGATGCTTGGACAGCCTTAGAACAAGCCGGAATTACTGTGGAAACACTGCCTATGTACGAACCGGTTACCCGTCTTCAGGAAGACCTAATCCCTTTGCTCGAAGAACCGGAGAAAACAGTCATCGCTTTTGGCAGTCCATCCGGGGTGGATGCATTTTTGGAACAATTTTCGGATCAGAACGAAGCCTTGCAAGTCCTGAATGAAAACATGGTTGCGGCCATCGGTTCTACCACGGGCGCAAGGATAAACCAGTTGGGGATTCAGAAATACCTCCAACCGGATCTGCCCCAGTCGGAGGCCTTGATTAAAAAAATTTTAAACCAATTTAAATTTGGAGTTTATGAATGAGTTTACTGGTTGATGCGGCCCGGGGCAATCCCACCGAGCGGACCCCCATTTGGATCATGCGCCAGGCCGGGCGTCATTTGCCGGAATACCGGGCCCTGCGTAATCAGCATGGCTTCCACACCATGATGTCCCAGCCGGATTTAATCACGGAGGTTACCCTCCAGCCCGTGCGCCGTTATTATATGGATGGGGCCATTTTATATTCGGATATTTTGGTCATCCCCGAAGCCATGGGTCTGCCTTTTGAATTGGTATCCAACATCGGTCCGGTGTTTGAAAACCCCGTAAACCAAAAAGAACAACTTTTAGCCCTTCAGCCGGCCAGGGTAGAAAAACTGGACCATGTGTTCCAAGGCGTCAAGTCTATAAGAGCTGAGCTCCAAGCAGACAAGGCCCTTATCGGTTTTTCCGGCGCGCCCTGGACCATTGCCACCTACATGGTGGAGGGCCAGCCCTCCAAGGATTTTCGCACAATTCGCAGTCTGTCTTATGCTGAACCAGAGGCTTTCCACCACCTGATGGATGTTTTGACACAGGGGATCATCCACTACGTAACGGAACAGGTGAAGGCTGGTGCCGATATTATTCAGATTTTTGACACCAATGCGGGGTACTTAACCCGGGCCCAATTTGAGACTATTTCATTACCTTTTTTAAACAAAATTGTAAAGGCTGTCCAGGATACAGGCGTTCCCGTAATCCTGTTCGTAAAGGGCGGCAACTGGACGGACCTGACGGCTTCCACCGGGGCCGATGTGATTGGGGTGGATTGGGCGCAACCTTTAAGTGCGGTCCGGGAACAAGTGGGCGAAAAGGTGTCCCTGCAGGGGAACCTGGACCCGGCTGTGTTACTTGCACCGGAAAATGTAATTCGGCAGGAAGCGATTAAAGTGTTGGAAAGTTACGGTTGGGGCCACCGCCATATTTTCAACCTTGGCCACGGGATTACCCCCGATGTGCCGGTGGAGGCAGTCCAAACACTGGTGGAAACGGTGCGGGAAGAAAGTACCCGCTTTCACCAACCATCGGATGAAGGGGTAGCGACCTATGCCTGACTTAGGATTGAGAAACGAGGTTATCGCCGCCTTTCAGCAACTTCAGGATGACATTTGTGCCGCGTTGGTCAAAGAATCAGAACAGGATTTTAAGGAAGATAATTGGGAATACGACCGTGGTGAAGGGGGCGGGCGGACCAGGATTTTCCAAGGCGATATGATTGAAAAAGGGGGCGTCAATTTTTCAGCTCTTTCGGGAAAACTATCTGAAAAAATTGCCCGGAAATTAAAAGGAGACGGATCCCTGGATTTTTTCGCCAGCGGCGTTTCCCTGGTGATCCATCCCAGAAATCCGTTTGTACCTACAGTACACATGAATGTCCGCTATGTGGAGCGCGGCGAGAAAACTTGGTTCGGTGGTGGAATTGACCTGACGCCCTATTACCCGGACCAGGATGATATTATTCACTTTCACCGCTCCCTGAAAGCAGTGTGCGATACACACGGTCCCGGGTTATACCCAGAGTACAAGGAAGCCTGTGATCAATATTTTTTCATCAAGCACCGCAACGAGGCTCGGGGCGTGGGCGGTATTTTCTTTGATTACCTGATGGCAGATCCGCAAAAAGATTTTCGTTTTACCCTGGATGTGGGGCAGGCTTTTAACCCTATTTATTTGCCCGTCTTGGAAAAACATAAGGATGAAACCTGGGCGGAAAAACAGCGTCAGTTTCAGCTATACCGCCGGGGACGCTACGTGGAATTCAACCTGGTCTATGACCGCGGCACCCTCTTTGGTCTGGAAACCAACGGCCGAATTGAATCCATCCTCATGTCCCTGCCGCCCCTGACGGCCTGGACCTATGACTGGCACCCGGAACCGGGCTCCAGGGAGGCAGAATTATATGATGTGCTGAAGCCCCGGGATTGGGCAGGAACCGGCCAGTGACAAAAAAAACAGCGGTGGTGATCGCCAATCTGGGGGCCCCATCCCACCAGGATGAAGTCCGCCCCTTTCTGAAGATCCTGTTCAGCGATCGGGATATTTTCAATTTCCCCTTTGGCGCCCTGGGGCAGAAATTATTTTCCAGCATGATCTCAAAGTTCCGGGCCCCAAAATCGGCCCAGCACTATGCTGCCATTGGCGGCGGATCGCCCCTGCGCCGTATTACCGATCAGCAGGGTCAAGCACTGGCGGAATACTTGAACGGTCAGGGCGATTTTACCGTATTTACCGCCCAGCGCTATTGGGAGCCGTTTATTTCACAAATTGCAGAACAGGTGAAACAGAAAGATTTCGACCAGATTGTGCTACTGCCCTTATATCCCCATTTTTCCACCACCTCCACCGCTTCGATCATCAATGAATGGAATCGCTCCTATAGAGGCGATACCCCGACCCACGTCATTCAGCGCTTTTATAACCACCCCCTTTATTTGAAAGCCTGCCTGCGCCTGATTGAAGCCAAATTGCAAGAAATGGAAGGAACACCCCACCTGCTGTTTTCTGCGCATTCCATTCCCGTTTCCCGCGTAAAAAAGGGAGATACTTACGCCCAGGAAATCGAAGATCATGTGCGGCTGATAATGGCCCAACTGCCGCAGGACATGGACTATACCCTATGCTATCAGAGTCGGGTGGGCCCTGTGAAGTGGCTGGAACCTACCGTTGAAATGGCCGTGGATGAAATCCTGGAAAAGGGGCAGAAAAATATTCTCGTTTTTCCCATTAGTTTTGTGGCGGAGAACTTGGAAACCATCTACGAAGTGGATATCCAAAAAAAGGAAATGGCCCTCGAAAAAGGAGTTCAATCCTGGGAGCGGGTCGGCACCATGGATACAAATCCCGATTTTATCCAAGCTTTGGGTGAGGTCGTCCTGGAAGTGGTAAAATGAACAAGAGGGCAGCAGTCATCGGCGGTGGGATCGCGGGACTGAGCTGCGCCTACAGCCTGAAAAAAGTCGGGCTGGACGTGACCCTTTTTGAAAAGGAGGACCAGACGGGCGGAGTGATGCGCTCCGTTCAGGAGGAAGGCTTCCTGGTGGAGATGGGGCCCTCGACCATTCTGCTTAAGGATAAACGGATTGAATCTTTTTTTGAAGAATTGGGGCTGGAAACTATTTTCGCCAATGAAAAGTCCCGCAATCGGTTTATCCTGAAAAAGGGGAAACCGGTCCCCTTACCCAAATCCCTCTTCAGCGCCCTGTCAACCAATCTGTTATCCATAAGGGGTAAACTGCGTATTTTAAAGGAGCCCTTTATTCCCGCCGGCAGTAAAGAGCGAACCGTTGCAGAATTTTTTTCGGAGCGGGTGGGCAATGAGGTATTAGATACATTTGTGAATCCCTTTATCGCCGGCACCTACGCCGGTGACCCCGGACAACTGAGCCTCCGCCACGCCTTTCCCCAACTCCATGACCTGGAACAAAGCTCCGGCAGTATCATGAAGGGGGTATGGAAAAACCGAAAAGAAAAAAATCCCCATAAACGGAAACGGGAAATCATATCCTTTAAAAATGGGCTTCAGGATTTACCCATAAAGCTGGAAGAAAAATTGGCGTCATCTATTTTAACCGGATCAACCGTTACGGAAATAATATCTGAAAAAGGTGAATATTCCATCCGTTATGCACAAAATGGCCAAGCAAAAACGAAAAACTTCAATTCCGTGATTGTCGCTGCGGAGGCCTGGCGGTTGAGTGAGATTCACATGAACGATGGTTTTGCCCGTTTATCACAGCAGGTCAAGGACATTCCCTATCCGCCTGTGGCGGTCCTTTCTTTTGGTTTTAAGCGGGAAAATATCCCTCATGCCCTGGATGGATTCGGGGTTCTGGTTCCGTCCCAGGAAAAGCGCAACATCCTCGGTGTCCTGTTCACTTCGTCTATTTTTCCGCAGCGCGCGCCGAGGGGAATGGCCCTGTTGACTGTTTTCATGGGCGGCGCCACCCAATCAAATTTGGTTTTAGATAAGGCCGACGTAATTGAGGTCATGGCTAAAAAAGAATTAGAAGGAATCTTAGGTGTGAGGGGTAGACCTGTGTTTTTTAAGCAAAAGATTTGGCCCAAATCCATCCCCCAAACCATATTAGGTTACGACCGCTATTTGGATGAATTACAGCAGTTTGAGACGAACCATCCCGGTTTTTTCTTTACCGGGAATTACCGGGCAGGTATCTCCATCCCCGATACGATTCTGAACGGCCTATCAACGGCTGGAAAATCCATTAAATTTCTGCAAAGAGGTAAGGCATGAAGAGGAGAAGCATTATTAGACGGCCTCGGCGTTTGCGGGCCAATGAAAATATTCGCGGCCTGGTCAGGGAAACGGCAGTGACTAGGGATGACCTGATTATGCCCGTATTTATTCGCCACGGGAAAGGTGTGAAAGCGGAAATTCCATCCATGCCCGGGATTTACCATTTTTCCCCGGATACTGTTCTCAAAGAAATTGAAGCACTCTTAGCCGTCGGTATTTCCCGCATTATTTTGTTTGGTATTCCGGAAGATAAGGACAGAACCGGATCCGAATCCTACCATCCTGAGGGTATTATCCAGGAGAGTATTGCGGCCATCAAAAAAGAATTCCCCGAGCTGTACCTGATCACCGATGTATGCATGTGCGAATATACGGATCATGGCCATTGCGGCATTGTAGTAGGGGATGCAGTGGACAACGATGTGACCCTGGAATACCTGCAAAAACAGGCGGTGACCCACGCCCAGGCCGGGGCCGACATGCTGGCCCCATCCGGTATGATGGATGCCATGGTGAAAGCCATCCGGGAAGCCCTGAATGAAGCAAGTTTCCGTTATCTGCCCATCATGAGTTATAGCGTGAAATTTGCTTCCGCATTTTATGGCCCCTTCCGGGAGGCGGCAGAGTCCACGCCCCAGTTCGGTGATCGGAAATCCTACCAGATGGACCCGGCCAACCGCCGGGAAGCGTTAAAAGAAGCAGCCCTGGACATAGAAGAAGGGGCGGACATCCTCATGGTGAAACCGGCCCTGGCTTACCTGGACATCATTTCCGCCCTGCGGGAAGATTGTAACCTGCCCATCGGGGCCTACAATGTGAGTGGGGAGTACAGCATGATCAAGGCTGCGGCGGAAAAGAATTGGATTGATGGTGAGAAAGCCATGGTGGAAATGCTTACCGGCATCAAACGGGCCGGGGCGGATATCATCCTGACCTATTTCGCCAAGGAATTTGCGGCCCTGAAAAGTTAAAAAACATTAAGAAGCCTTTGAAAAACACCAAATAGTCCTCTCTATAAAGAGGGGTGTCCGGCAGCTGCCGGACAGGGTGTACCCCGATGAATCGGGGTGAGTTTTTCAAAGCGTTCATCCAAAATAAAGACCAATGAATACGAAAAAATCTGCATCCCTTTTTGAAAAGTCTAAAGCGTTTATGCCCGGCGGTGTGAACAGCCCCGTGCGTTCATTTAAAAGTGTGGGCGGCACACCCCGCTTCATGGTGAAAGGTGAAGGGGCCCATGTTTATGATGCCGACGGGAACAAGTATCTTGATTTTACTGCATCCTGGGGTCCCCTCATCCACGGCCACACCCATCCACATGTACACCAAGCGATTGAGGAAGCATTGCAAAATGGTACTTCATTCGGCACACCTACGGAGAAAGAATTAATCCTGGCAGAGCAGGTGATACAGGCGGTGCCCACCATTGAAAAAGTCCGCTTTGTCAATTCAGGCACGGAAGCCACCATGAGCGCCGTGCGCCTGGCGCGGGCTTTTACGGGTCGGGAAAAAGTGGTCAAGTTCGAGGGCTGTTATCACGGCCACGCGGATCTATTTCTCTCCCAGGCCGGTTCTGGCTTGGCGACCTTGGGGCAGCCCACTAGTCCCGGTGTGCCGGCCGATGTAGTGGCCTCAACCATTACAATTCCTTATAATGATCTGGAAGCTGCCCAAGCGGTGTTTGAATCCCGGGGGGAAGATATCGCCACGGTGATTCTGGAGCCTGTGGCCGGGAATATGGGCGTGATCCCGCCCGAGGATGGCTTTTTGGAAGGCCTACGAAAATTGACGGAAGATCATGGGTCCCTGTTGATTTTTGATGAAGTGATCACGGGCTTCAGGGTGGCCCTTGGCGGCGCACAGGAACGATTTGATGTTCAGCCTGACTTGACCACTTTGGGCAAGATCATCGGCGGCGGCATGCCCGTGGGCGCATACGGCGGTCGAGCGGATATTATGGGTATGGTAGCCCCGGAAGGCCCGGTTTATCAAGCAGGTACCTTGTCCGGGAATCCCATTGCCATGGCAGCGGGGGCCGCTACACTGGAATTGCTGGCTGAAAATAGCGTTTATGAAAGACTGGAATCGTTAGGTAGACAGTTCGCCAACGGTTTGAAAACCGCTGCTCAGCGCAAAGATATTAATCTGTGTGTGAATACCTGCGGATCCATGGTGAGCATCTTTTTCACATCGGAGGAAGTGCAAAATTTCAATGATGTCTCCAATAGTCAAACGGAGTGGTTTTCTGTTCTACACCGATATATGATGGAAAAGGGGATTTATCTTCCGCCATCAGCCTATGAGACATTCTTCATTTCAACCGTCCATACGGAAGAACAAATCGAACATGCATTGAAAGCATTTGAACGGGCTTTTGCAAATTTAAAAATGTAACCGATGTAAGCATTGGTGGATATATCAATGCTGTCCATTATCGTCTGAAATAGACGTAATATTCTTTGTTTTCCTGGAAACTTGTATGAATTTTTATCCAGATATGAAAATTTTTTAAAAAACACTTGACAAATTAATTTTTACGTTTACAGGTTTTTATAGGATAGTTGTAAAAATATCATTGAAAGTGTAAAAGGTAAAATAATGATAAGTTTTAACACACAATATTATAGCATTTGGTTTCATATTTGTGGGGTTTTGGATCCTCGGGGTTCAAAAGCGCCCCGCAAGGACATCTCTTTTTTCACTGCATCGTCAATACCACTTGTAAGTGGTTCATTTAAAGATAGATAACCGGGAGGGTCATAGATATGAAACCGTTCATTTTGAATTTGTTCGGATTTATACAGTTTTTTGGATCAAATGCATATGCGGATAATCCTTATGCCCTACGTGAAAGAAGGATGGCGGATACCAAATGAAATTAACAATGAAAATATTAGCGTTATTATCCGTTGTTATTGTCGCGAGTGGTTGTTCAAATAATAATCCAAATGTTAACTCACCTTGCACCTATGAAGGTGTTGAAATAGATACGAATAAAATTGCAGTAATTAGTTATCAAGCTTTGCTTGGAGAATGGACGTTAAAATCTTTTATTGATTTATCAGACTGTTCTATAGAAAATGAACCTGATAGTATAAATAGTTTACCGATTCGGTCAGTAGTGATTCGCTTTGAAGATTCAATACATGTAAGCGGACATACAAATAATGAGTTTTATGGTAATTATTCTTTGGTAGGGAAAAAAATCGAAATGAGTGTTAATTCTTTAACCGAGATTAATGAGCATAAATGGACAAAAAAGTTTTTAGAAGCAGCCCCTAATACAGAATATATCTTCATTGAGGATTCAAAGCTATTCATCTTTTTTTACCAAACCTCTAAAGTCATGGTATTTACAAAAAACGAAAGGAAATAGACTGATGAAGAAAGTAACGTTTTTTCTAATCTGCCTCTGGTGTGTCGGAATTAATGCACAAATAAATATTGGAGGGAAACCCTATAGTTTTGAAAATAAGGTCAAAGCAAAAAAAATCGTTAAAAATGTAACAGATAAAATAATACTACCCCCGATATTTATAGAAGAAATTGAATTAGAGGATGAAGAAGATGAAGCCAATGGAATACCCCCAAGATTTGGTTACCCATTTGACGTTGATTTAAATTTATCTAACAGCGGTGTATGGATTGAGTTTGAAAATGGCGATAGACTTTGGAAGCTTGAGATACATTGTCCTTCAGCCAAATCAATTAATTTATTGTATGATGAATTTTATTTACCGGAAAATGGACAACTTTATCTATACAATTCTGCTAAAACTCATCATATTGGTGGATTTACTGAAAGGAATAATAAGGGTAGTAAAGTAAACCCAGGTAAATTTGGTACTGGTCTTGTTTATGGAGACAGAATTATACTTGAGTATTTTGAACCTTTCAAAGTAAAAGGAGAAGGAAAAATCTCAATCTCTTGGGTTGTACATGGCTATAGATACATAGATATCTTAAATCCGTTAAATACTGAGAATGCTGGTTTTGGTAATTCAGGTCCTTGTCAAGTAAATGTAAATTGTAGTCCTGAGGGAGACAATTGGCAAGATGAAAAAAAGTCTGTTGCCATGGTATTGGTTGGCGGGTTCCGTTGGTGCACGGGCAGTTTAATAAATAATACCCGCTTAGATGGCACTTCTTATTTTTTAACAGCCGATCACTGCATAAAATATGCAAACCCACCAAAGGATGCTATTATTGACCCTGACGCAGCAAATTGGTCTTTTTATTGGAACTATGAAAGCCCTGGTTGTAATAATGGTACAGATTTTACACCTCCCTCTACCACAGGAGCGATTGTTGTAGCAAATGACTACCCATCCGATTTTGCTCTTTTCAAGTTAATTGAAAATCCTCTTGATTTATGTATTACCGTTCCATTTTATTTTAATGGGTGGGATCGGAAGAACCCAGGTCAAGGTGGGGTAGGAATCCATCATCCAGTAGGCGATATAAAAAAGATAGCAACGCACAACATAATTCCAACTACGTCAAATTGCGCTACTTCTTCGTTCTGGAAAATAAATTGGCAGTCAACAGATAATGGCGAAACTCACCCGCAGATGCTTGAGCAAACTTGTTTGTGAAAAGTGGCTGTAGGGTGGAGTGGGGGTTGGAGGCGCGCTCCGCGCCGACAGACCCCAAACGACAAGGAGTTTCGCCATTGGGGGCGCGCAGAGCGCGGCCCCAATGGACATTCAGTTACTGAGGGTGGATCTTCGGGGTCGCCATTATATAACAGTTATCATAGAGTAATCGGTCAATTATATGGAGCATATTATTGTTCTAATCCGAACTGTACTAACCCTCCGAATGATATAGCAAATTATGGAAAATTTGGTGTATCATGGGATAATGGCTCGGAGAAAAGAAGAAGGGTATGGGATTGGTTAGACCCTGATAATACAGGAGCGCTTGAACTTGATGGGCTGGAACAGGCGACAAACCTATACGTCACTTTGGACGGTCCTGATGTTGTATATGAAGGTGAAATAAATACTTGGACCGCTAATGTCTGTGGAGGTACAGGCAGTTATTCTTATCAATGGTATTCCATGTTTTATAATTATCCCGGACAATGGTTTACAGAAGGCAATGGTAACACACATACTACCGTAGTATACGACAACGAGGCTGATCTTCTTACACAATTGAAAGTGGTAGTAACGAGTGGTGGGCAGGAGGATACAGATATTTTGTATAATATAGTCTGTGCTGACTGCAACACTGGTGGTGAATTCAAAATGCAAGATGAGATCGCGGATGTAAATAATCCGATTCCCTATGCTTATGCTCTGGAATCAAACTATCCGAATCCCTTCAATCCTTCAACCATGATCCAGTACAGTCTGCCTGAAGCCAGTTCAGTCTCTCTGGTTATTTATGACCTTAGAGGAAATGAATTGACTCGCTGGACAAATGCCAATGAACAAGCAGGGTATAAGCGGAAATCCTGGAACGGGACGGATGCAAATGGGAAGCGTGTACCGGCCGGAATATATATATATCAATTGAAAGCCCGTTCAATGGAAAGCCATCAGGTTTTCACCCAGAATCGCAAAATGGTATTGTTGAAATAATCTTAATCTGGAAACGTCAGCTCTGGCTGAAAAAAGGTCGTTTTTTATTGATACCCGAATTGCATCGATTAACAAATGATCATATTTCGGGATTTTTCCCTGGATTACATTTAGGCAAGTCGGCTGAATTTTTCCTATAACTGGTTCCGGTTTTCCCTCGGCCTATGAGACATTCTTCATTTCCACCGTACATACGGAAGAGCAAATCGAACATGCTCTGGAAAAATTTGAAATGGCTTTTGCCGAATTGAAAAAGTAAACATCATTCCCCTTGGCTGCCTTTATCCAGTCATAAATTTCCCTCGCTGAAAAATGAGCTTTCCCTTAAATTCGAGGTCCTTATTATTCACAAAATAGAGGAGGTTTCTGTGAAATTAACCCTTTTAATATCGTTTTTAGTTATGACTGCATGTACCCAAAATTCAACGCCGGATGCGGATAAAAAACCCCATGAAATGACCATCCATGGGGATACCCGTGTGGACGATTATTACTGGATGCGCCTCACCGACGAACAGAAATCCGCCGAGAAAAAAGACAGCCATTCCCAGGAAGTGGTGGATTATATCAGCGCTGAAAATGAATACACCCAAACCAGCCTGGCCCACACACAAAAATTCCAGGATGACCTGTTCGATGAAATAGTGGGCCGCATAAAAAAGGATGATGAATCTGTGCCTTACCTGGACAACGGGTATTACTATTATACCCGCTACGAAAAGGGGAAGGAATATGGCATCCACTGCAGGAAAAAGGGTTCCCTGGAAGCGGTGGAGGAAATCATCCTGGATGAGAATATTTTAGCGGAAGGACATGATTATTTTGCCGTGGGAGGGATGGACGTCAGTCCCGACAACGAATGGCTGGCCTATGGTACCGATACGGTGAGCCGCCGGATTTACACCATTCATTTCAAAAATTTGAAAACCGGGGAAGTCCTGGCGCAAACTATTCCTAACGCCACAGGAAATGTGGCCTGGGCCAATGACAATAAAACTGTTTTTTATACGTCTAAAAATGAAGTGACCCTGCTGTCGGAAAAGGTATGGCGCCACAAGGTCGGCTCCGATTCAACCAAGGATAAACTGGTCTATACCGAGGATGATGAGGCCTATTACATTGGTGTTTACCGCTCAAAATCCGGTGAATATATCATCATTTATAATAGCAGTACGCTGGTCAGTGATTACCATATCCTGCCGGCTGATGATCCTGATGGAAACTTCAAAAATTTTTCACCCCGGGGCACTGAGCACGAATACAGTATAGACCATTACCAGGATAAATTTTATATCATTTCCAATTGGAAGGCCAAAAATAACCGTCTGATGGAAACGCCGGAGGATGCTACGGATATGTCCAACTGGAAAGAGGTCATTGCCCACCGAGAGGATGTGCATCTTCTGGGCCTGGAAATTTTTAGAGATCACCTGGTGCTCAACGAACGTAAAAATGGCCTGCGCGGATTGAGAATCATCAACCAGAAAACAAATAAAGACGAATATATTAATTTTGGCGAGGAGACTTATACAGCCAGTATTTCCGTCAATGAGGAATTCAATACCAATATTCTGCGTTATGGGTATTCATCCATGGTGACGCCCCGATCGACCATTGATTATAATATGAATACGGGCGAAAAGACATTGATGAAACAGCAGGAAGTTGTAGGGGGATATGATCAGGAATTATACCATGCAGAGCGGCTTTATGCAACGGCAAGGGACGGACAAAAGGTTCCGATTTCGCTGGTCTATCGCAAGGATTTAAAAACCGCTGAGCCCCAAAACCTTCTGCTCTATGCTTATGGCTCCTATGGCGCCACCATGGATCCCTATTTCAGTTCAACGCGCTTGAGTCTGCTGGATCGGGGTTTCATTTATGCTATTGCCCACATTCGCGGCAGCCAGATCTATGGGCGCCAGTCTTATGATGACGGCAAGATGCTGAATAAGATGAATACATTTACAGATTTTATTGATGCGGGAAAATTCCTTCTGGAAAATGATTATACCGAAACGGATCAAATGTTTTGCCAGGGCGGCAGCGCCGGCGGACTCTTAATCGGAGCGGTTGTGAACATGGCCCCGGAACTGTGGAAAGGCGCCATTGCCGCTGTACCATTCGTGGATGTGGTCACTACCATGCTGGATGCGTCCATACCGCTTACTTCCAACGAATGGGATGAATGGGGAAATCCGGCTGAGAAAAAATATTATGATTATATGTTGTCCTATTCGCCCTATGACCAAGTGGATGACCGGGCCTACCCCAATATGCTGGTCACATCAGGATTTTTTGATTCCCAGGTGCAATACTGGGAGCCGCTGAAATGGATGGCTAAACTTCGGGATCACTGGCAAGGTGAGAATAAATTATTTTTGCACATGAATATGGATGCGGGCCACGGCGGTAAATCTGGACGGTTCCGCCGCTATCATGAAACAGCTTTGGAATACGCCTTCATGTTGGACCTGGTGGGGATCAAAAAGTAAAGATTAGTTTCTATACCAAATTGTAAGGTTGTTTGATTAATGTAGAACAATCATCCTGGTTGTTCTCATCAACCAGGGATGATTGATGCACAAAAGCCGCGTAAAAATAAATTGATTTGACCGATTTGGTTATTTCACAATCCTGATGTAATATTAGGCAAGATGAAGCGGAAAATCATATTCTTATCGCTGGGTTTGGTTTTGTCCCTGACACTCCAGGGGTGCTATACCCAACTGGCTTGGTTCTATCCATCACCAGAAAAAGAACAGGATGCGTTCTATGGAACATATTCCCGGGCCAATGTTCGTCCATCCATGGACATGTATGCACAGGATCGATCCGGTTCCTTGCCCCTTTCCTATACCATGATGCAGCGTCGTTTTGACCCCATGTATTCATCCTATTATGGATATTCCAATTATTACAATCCCTATTCCTACCTGTATGGCTGTGATGGTTTGGATTATTATAATTATGGATATGGTTACAGGCTGGGTGGATACACTATGATTATCCCCGGTGCTGCAGAAAAAGATATTCGCAAGTTTACCAAGGATAGGAAACGAACGTCCCGCTCAAACTTAAGTGTCGTCCGGACATCCAATACGAATACCAGTTCCCGGTCTTCTTCGAATTGGGGCAGTGGTTCATCCTCTGGCAGGAGTTCATCAATTTCAAGCACCCGTTCTTCAGGGAGCAGTTCTTCTTCTGGAAGTTCTTCCAGATCTTCCGGTTCTTCGGGCCGCCGCGCTACCCGCCGGAATTAATTTTTTCTAACGTAACAAAGGGGTTTTAATGAGACGCATCGTCCAACTGCGATCCATTTTTATATTCAGTCTTTTTTTATCTTCCCCTCAACCCCAGTCCGCCGCTGAAGCCATCCATATTTTAGAGAACGAAATCGGCTACGGCGCACGTTCACTGGCCATGGGCGGCGCCTTTACGGCTTTGGGGAATGACCCCTCCGGGATGTACTGGAATCCCGCCGGCTTGGCGGGTATGATGAATGGCGCCATGTATTTCGAAGGTCAGAATCTGAATTATTCCAACCAGACCACTTATATCAATGAGACGACCCAAAACCCCTTAAATGTGGGCCGATTCAATGGGATGGGAATTGCGATTCCCCTGCCAACAATCCGCGGCAGTATGGTGCTCGGAATCGGTTTTAACCGCATTCTTCATTATGATGGATTTATGTCTTTCTCAGGATTCTCCACGATTGATAACGAATTGAATTTTCCGATTGAACTGGATGGGGAGGAAAAAATCTATAATTTTTCTAATCATGTTCTTCGAAGTGAAAAGGTGATTAACGGGGGCGCCATGGAACAATTAACCTTTTCATTTGGGATAGCCTTATCACCAACCATTTCCGGCGGGTTATCACTCTCCAGAGTTAGCGGACGTGAAGAATACAGTTTCAAATTTTCCCAGGAGGATTCGCAAAATAACTACAACCAATTCCCGGCGGATTTTAAACAATATGACTTGGAACAGACCCTGATTGCCAAAACGCGGGCCTGGAATCTTCGTGGCGGGTTGAAAGCCATCCTTTCCGATTGGTTCCGGGTTGGGGTGACCATTTCATTGCCCTATCATATCAAAGTATATGAGAATCACGCCACTGATGAGGTACTTGTTTTTGATGACGGATTTAAAAGTGATACCACCGAATTCGGAATTTACGATTATAAAGTCCGGACCCCCATGGTATTTGATCTGGGAGGTGCCCTCACGGTAGGGAAGCTGGCTGTTGCAGGCAGTTTCCGATACCGGGACTGGTCGGCAACGGAGTTTAACCTGAAGGATATTGCGAAGAATTCAGAAGATTATGAAATTTTGCAGGAAGAAAACACAACTATTGCTTTTCAATACCGGCCTGTGTTCCAGCTTCGGGTCGGTGCTGAATACTTGCTGGAGTTCAATAAAAACTTTGGTATCAGCCTACGGGCCGGCGTAGCACTGTTCCCCTCTCCGGATAGGGATGGATCGGCCAATCGGACTATCCTTTCCCTGGGTCTTGGCATACCCTTTGGGAACAATCTTATGATGGATGTGGCATTCCTTTCCACAGGCTGGAGCAAGAATTCCAGTGATATTTATACCCCCTATGGCGCCAGGGAGGAAGTCCAATCTGACCGGTTCTTGGTCAATTTTTCTTATTTGTTCTAATTCAATCCTGCTCTTTTCAATCAAATTGACCTTGGGGAATCAGGGTATTTAGTATAAATTCAGGAAATCAGTAATTCAGGAATAATAAAATGAGTAATGTAATTCAAGTGAGAAATAGGGGGACCATGACACTCCCCAAAAAGATCAGAGATAAATACCGCATTGAGGACGGGGATCCTTTAACCTTAATTGATCTGGGAGAAGGATTTTTGATAAGTCCAAAAATGACAACCATTCCAAAGTTGGCAGCTGAACTGGAATCGTTGATGAATAAAAATGATATCTCTTTAGAAGAGATGATCCAAGGTGTCGCTGAAGAACGAGAAAAATATACTCGTTCGTGATTGAAAAATCACCCCTTAGAGTATTTTTTGACTCTGATGTAATTATCGCCGGATCTTTCTCAACTGTAGGTGCAAGTCATCTGTTGCTTCAAATATCAGAGATAGGGTTTATAAAAGGATTTATCTCGGATCAGGTACTAACGGAATGCGGACGAAATATTCAGAAAAAAATCCGTCTGCTTTACCCGTGTTCAAGACGATCATTGCCCGATCATTTCATGAAATAATCAATCCGGATAAACGGGTTCTTACCCAAGTTAAAGAAATGGCACATAAAAAAGATGTGCCCATCTTGGCGGCAGCAGTAAAAGGGGAAGCTGATATACTGGTCACATTTAATAAAAAAGATTTTTTCCCGGATCTTTCCCTAACCATAGACATCGTCAATCCAGGAGAATTATTACGAATTATTCAAAGATTAAATTGAATTCTGTTTGGAATTCCATTACCCACTCGACTAATTTTGCGGGCCTTTTTTGGCACCATATCTTTGGTTAGGCCCGGTAGCATAATATGGGTTTGTCCGCCGATAGGCGGGCAGTCTTCTCCTTCCTGCCCGAATGAATTCATTCAGGCGGGCTCTACCACTTTATAAGGAGACAAGATTTGGTTTAGGCTCGGTAGCTTCCGCCAACCGGCGGACAGGCACTTCGCTACCGAGAAAAAAGATTTGATGATATAGTTAATGTCAGGAGGCTCGGTAGCTCAGTCGGTAGAGCAGAGGACTGAAAATCCTTGTGTCGGCGGTTCGATTCCGTCCCGAGCCACTCAACAAAAAAGCCCCCCGAAAGATCGGGGGGCTTTTTTGTTGAAATGATATTGGGAACTGACCGGCAAGACCTCCGCGGTGAGATTTTTATCCGCCATTTTCCCTCCAAACCAGAGTTGAAAACCACTATTATTTTCGTGGGGGCGGACCTGAGTGTCCGACCGAATTGTATTGATAAACATAATCGCCCTTTTCTCCGTTTTAATATTTGGAATAATCATAACTTTACTCCTAACCTACATTATTCGCCACGAAGAGCGCGAAGATACGCAAAGTATTGATATCGTGAAAGATATAACAAACTTGAAGGAGAAAATTTGTTGGTTAATAATTTGTGGAATTTTTTATTTCTCATTCGTGTACTTTCGCGTCCTTCGCGGCTGATGAATAAATAAGGTTAATACGAAAAGTGGGGCTCATCCTTCGATTTCTGCTAAATGAAATATATTTTTTTCATCCCGATTCATTTGAATCAAATATTAATTTTAGGTTAAGTTCAACTATAATATAATTCAAAGAGGTAAACCGATGAAAAAACTGATCAGTGTAACCATACTAATTACTTCTTCATTTCTTATATGTCAAACTGTTAGCGAACAAGACACCACATCAGTGGCTGCCATACAATTTTCCGCTACTGGAATTAATGATCTGGAAAACCAGACGCTTTTCAATTACTTTCTTGAGGAGTTGAATAAAGCCAGTGATAAACAGTTTATGAATCAGTCAAGTATTAACGAAAAAATAAGTGGATTGGAGATTAGCACCAACGACTGTTTTACCAAAGAATGTTTACAGGGAGCCTTGGATACGCTTGGAGTTCAACAATTATTGGCAGGGACAATCAAATTTTCGAAGAATAAGTATAAAGTGAAAATTCAGAAACTTGATGCATCAAAACCCAATAAACCGAAATCGTATTCGTTTCGTTATAAAGGTGAAGTGGATGGATTTACGACAGAACTCGAAATTTTGGCATGGAAAATTATGGGCGCTCAAACGCCTGGCCGGCTATTAGGAAAAAGAAAACCAAGTCAAGAATCTATGTTTGAAAAAATAGCTGCAAATCCGTGGTCCAAAAGAGTGCTTATCCTTTCAGTTGCTGGTCTATCGGGGGTATCGTACGTGTCAAACATGAGCGCTTACAAAAAGTCAAAAGATCGCGCTAACGAAATGGTCGACTATAAACCAGGATATGATGGACACATGGCAAGTGCGAATAAATCAAAAAAAGAAGCGACTCTTTCTGCGCTTGTCTGCGTGGGTGTTTTAGTATATGGTTATTTTGATGGCGCTTTTACCGGCGATGATAGCGATTAATATGCCTCAACTGCAATAAGCGGTAATCCATTCGTAAATTTTCTCACATCGCGTATAGATCTTCCTGATATTAACTCGATATACTTCCCAGCAAAGGGATTTCCGTTTTGATGTTCTAACTCCCAAATTTCTTTACCCTCCTCTTGCCCAAAAGGACCATTATTCATATCTTTGGGGATTTTATTGTTTATTACTCCAAAGACAACCAATTGATTCTTTTTGGGTCTATAGTTGCAAATAACTAAAAACAATGGAGTCAAAAATGAAATACTTAAAAGAATCACTGAAACAGGACTTTGTTTTCCTAACAGTTTTTGTGACTTTGGGATTCAGTCCCCTGTTCATATTGTCGGTTTATTAATATTCAGACACGCAGTTCAAGTGCCGATGAATATTATAGTCACAAAATCTATGATAACAAATTGTCAAAATTAGTAGAGAAGCGGCGGAACTACGATACCAATTGATGTGGGGCTGTGTCTCTACTGAATTTTTGATTATTATTTCCATTTAATTCATTATTGTCCCATATTCCCTAAAACAGATTTTGTATAAATCATGGGAATACAATTAATAAAGGGTGACATAACCAATCTAGAAATTGACTGCATTGTCAATGCCGCCAATGCGCAGTTGATGCCCGGGGGCGGGGTCTGCGGAGCGATCCACCGTGCTGCGGGCCCGGAACTGGCGGAAGAATGCCGCAGCATCGGCCGTTGCAGCGTGGGGGAAGCCAAAATCACCAAGGGCTACAACCTTCCGGCCAAATTTGTGATCCACACCGTCGGCCCCATTTGGTATGGGGGTCATCAGGGCGAAGAACAATACCTTTTTAACTGCTACAAAAATACCCTGTTTCTGGCGTTTGAGCACACCATTCAGTCCATCGCCTTTCCCAATATCAGTACCGGTATTTTCAATTATCCCAAACAGGCCGCGGCGGAGGTTGCCGTTAAAACAGTGATTGTCCACCAGAAGTCTTCCCAAAGGTTAAAAAAAGCAATCTTCTGCTGTTTTGACGAAGAGAATTATGGGATTTATTATGATCTTCTAAAGGGTACGAAGAAATGAATCTTTATTTGTTAATAGGACAGATGAATAATATAATACCTGTTAAATCACCTGAATTAATGCGGTTTTATAAATCTAAACCAAAAAGGATCATTAAATTAATGGGGTATAAAAAATGAAGTCCGAAACCAAGATAGCATTGTTTAAAGGTATTGAAGTGCGGAAAACCATCCACGATAATGAATGGTGGTTTGTTATAACGGATGTGATTTACGCCTTAACGGATTCACAAAATCCCAAAGGATATATCAAAGATATGCGCAGGCGTGATGAAGAATTATCCAAAGGGTGGGGGCAAATTGCCACCCTCCTTTCGGTTGATACTGCCGGAGGGAAGCAAAAAGTGAATTGCGCCAATACTGAAGGAATATTCCGGATCATTCAATCCGTCCCGTCGCCCAAGGCAGAGCCTTTCAAACGTTGGCTGGCAAAAGTGGGTTATGAACGCATCCAGGAAATAGAAGATCCGGAATTGGCAACCAAACGCACCCGTGCGCTTTTACCAGCGATGATAGCGATTAATATGCCTCAACTGCAATAGGCGGTAATCCATTGGTAAATTTTCTCACATCGCGTATAGATCTTCCTGATATTAACTCGATATACTTCCCAGCAAAGGGATTTCCGTTTTGATGTTCTAACTCCCAAATTTCTTTACCCTCCTCTTGCCCAAAAGGACCATTATTCATATCTTTGGGGATTTTATTGTTTATTACTCCAAAGACAACCAATTGATTCTTTTTGGGTCTATAGTTGCAAATAACTAAAAACAATGGAGTCAAAAATGAAATACATAACAAAATCATTAAAGTTGGACCTGATCTTCCTCAGCCTTTTCCTGGTGCTTGGATTCAGCCCGCTTTATATGTTGTCTTTTGCATAATATGGGACGGTCAGATATTTAGGTTCACCTTTCCCATAGGGTTGGGTGAACCTTTTTTATAATTCATCCCGACCATCAGTAAAGATAATTTCCGTACTTATCGTACTGTTAAAATGTTATAAATGAAGTAATAATAGTATATAGTAAAATACTATTTCCGTACAGTACGGAAATTAAAATATGTTAATAATATGGCATGAGTTGGAATTTATAGAAAAACAATTTAAAAAATGGCATCCCTAAATGGATTTAAATCGTCCCAATAAATAAATTCTATAGTCGTGAAAATTTAGCAGGTTGGACCAAGCCAAAATTTATGTGCATCCACAGAAAAAGGCATTTGGGAAATAGGTGGGACGGCATAACCGCATTTTAAACCTTTCTTTTTTATAACTCAACCCCGCCCTATATTCTATTAACCCCACGGGAGTTTTCCCTTAAAATCGTATGGAAACGTCAGTAAAGAAGAATATTCTCATGATGGTCATCGTGGCCATTGCGGTGTATTTCATAATGGAGGAAGCCACTGATCCCACACGAAAAAAATCAGTAAAAATATCTCAGACTGAATCCGATCAGGAACGCATTCCCGGACCCCGCACCTGCTTTTGGACGCGGGGCCCAGCCAGCAAAGATCCTTATGTGAATGTGGCCTATCCTGACGCAGGTGTATTTTACTGGCACGCTACTTTTTCAACCCCGAAAGGGGCTTCCCTGAGTCTGGAAGGGGAATTCCCCCATTCACGTTATATGTCACTCATCAGTTATGACGAGCGAGGGGCCCCGGTAGAATCATTGGCTGATTATTTGATTGTGCCCAATGATGGGGCTGTGAATCCCTTCATTGAAGGTGCCCGTCGGGATTCAGAAAAAAGAGGGTACAAGGTAGATGTGGTGGATCTTCCACCGGAGATTCGCCGTGAGGAAGGAACAAGGATAAACCTCCATACGGATGTAGCAGATACGGATGAACCGCCCAAGATCGGGGTCAGGAACTCATTGAATGCGGCATCTTATGCCGGCGGACAGCAGTCCGTTATTTACCGCATCTATGTCCCGGATGAGGGCACAGCCCCCGCGGGAGGCGTATCCCTGCCGGAGCCCATATTGACCATGCCCAACGGAGACGTCCTTCGCGGGGCGGAAGCCTGCCAATTATTGAAAACCAATCAAACACCAATGATTACGGCTAATGCCATTGGCGTACCCATGCAAACCTACACTAAACTTGTAAACCAGCCGGGGAAACCCGACACCTGGCCCGCCACTGTACCGCCCACCTGGTTTCTGCAATATGACCGGGAATTCCTCTTGGGGATTTACACGGGTCAATTGCCCAAATCGACCCGAAAAAGCACCGGGGGGTTCTACCCCAACCTGGATAACAATTATGTTCGGACCATCATTAATCGGAAGCATGGCAAGATATTCGTCCTGAGAGGGAAACTGCCCACAACACCTAAAACCTATCGTGGCGATAAGGTGCGGAATTCCGGTGAATTGGTATACTGGTCCATTTGCTCGAACCAGGGGTTTGCCAACACCAGAGTGAATGATTGTCTCTTTGATGAGCAGGTGCCCGTGAATCAAAATGGTGAATATGTGATTGCCATCAGCCGGGCGGAGGACCGTCCCAGAAACGCTTATCCGGAATGCGGGATCGGGTGGCTCCCCATGGCCGATGATGGAGACGGTGTCTTGGATGATGATGTGACCGTGGTCCAGATTCGAAATATGCTGGCCCATCCGGACTTTGCCCATGCCATCCAGAATGTGGCCGAGATCGGAAAAGAAAAAGAAATTATGGGTCCCTATTTGCCTACATCATTTTATGTCATGCCCGGGATGTTCGAAATTTTGTTTCCCTGTATTGAATGATGTCATCATGTAGGGGTGGAAAAATGCCCTTACATAGGCGAATGAAATTCCTCAAAATTATTCCATTCTTGATCTTTTTGATTTCCTGCGGTAAGGACGAACCTACGGAGGAACCATCCTTAGTGGGCAGTTGGACTCAAATTGAAAAAAAGTCCGGTAACGATTGGCAGCCACTGGGAGAAGGGTCATTCTGGACCATTGATTTTAATGCGGATGGGACGCATACAAATTCACAGGGGAACTTTATCCGCAAGAGCGATTGTACAGGCACATGGTCAGTAAGCGGGAACCGCCTCACCATGACCAACAACTGCGGCCGGCGGCAGCAGGAACTGAACATGCATTTCAGTATTGAGGATTCTATCCTCACCTGGGTCCATGAATATTTTGATAAGGGCGAGAGATTCAAACGAAAATGAAAATCAGGTGGAGGGGGCAGTCATGCCTGGTCCCTTACAGTCTACAATTATTTTAAATCTTGAATCCATTCAGCATTAATTTCCGTCGCTGATTTTCGCAAATCCCGCTTATACTCAAGATCATTCATTTCAAAGAGGAGGAAGCCATGAAGCGTTTTTATGCCGGTTTTTTTATTATACTTCTCGTCGGATGCCAAAACTCCGGCGCCAAATTCAATTACCCCGAAACTAAAAAGGTTGACCATGTGGATGTCTATCACGGCCAGGAAGTGGCGGACCCATACCGCTGGCTGGAGGATGACATGTCCCCTGAAACAGCCGAATGGGTTGAAGCTCAAAATAAAGTCACTTTCAAATTCCTGAACAAGATTCGCTTTCGGCAGAAACTGAAAAGACGCATCGAAAAACTGAACGATTATGAGAAAATTGGGGCGCCCTTCAAGGAAGGGAATTACGAATACTTCTACAAGAATACGGGCCTGCAGAATCATTCAATCCTGTATCGATTCCCCAAAGGGTCCAAGGAAGAACCGGAAGTGTTCCTGGACCCCAATACCTTTTCAGAGGACGGAACTGTCGCCATGCGCGGTGTTTCATTCACCAAGGATGGGTCCTTGGCGACCTACATGATTACCGAAGGCGGTTCCGACTGGCGGAAAGTAATTGTGATCAATGTGGAAACAAAAGAAATGATTGAGGACACACTCATTGATGTAAAATTCAGCGGCGTCTCCTGGCGGAAGAACGATGGCTTTTATTACAGCAGTTATGATAATCCAAAGAGTACCAGTGCCCTCTCGGCTAAAACACACCTCCATAAATTGTACTACCATAAACTGGGTACGCCCCAATCCTCGGATAAACTGGTCTATGGGGGCGAGGCCCAGCCCAACCGCTATATCGGCGGCTACGTAACGGAGGACCAGAATTATCTCGTCATTTCCGCCGCCCAGAATACCAGCGGAAACCAGCTCTATGTGAAAGACTTGAATGATCCCAACAGCGAATTGGTCCGGTTGCAGGATGATTATTTTGCCCGTTGCCGCGTGGTGGACAATGAAGGCGACACCTTTTATTTATCGACCAACATTGGTGCGCCCAATTACCGCTTGGTTAAAACAACCCATTCGAATCCAACCAAGTGGACTGATGTAATTCCTGAAACGGAGAATGTCCTGCGGGTTAGCTCCGGGGGCGGATACCTGTTTGCGAACTACCTTGTGGATGCCAAATCCCAGATCAAACAATTTGATATGGAAGGGAGCCTGGTTCGTGAAGTGGCTCTCCCGGGAATCGGATCAGCAGGAGGATTCGGCGCTAAAAAGGAAGAAAAAGAATTGTACTATTCCTTCAGTTCTTACACATACCCATCCACGACCTTCAAATATGATATTGAAAGCGGCGCGTCCGTGCTCTATCGCCAACCCGATATTGATTTCGAACCCAATGCTTATACCACGGAACAGGTCTTCTATGAAAGCAAGGACGGTACCCCTGTTCCCATGTTTATCACCTATAAAAAAGGCCTGAACAAAAATGGGAAAAATGCCACCATCCTCTACGGCTATGGCGGATTTAATATCAGTATGACACCCCGTTTCAGCGCCACCAATATCTCCTGGCTGGAGAATGGGGGTGTGTATGCCGTGGCCAACCTCAGGGGTGGCGGCGAGTATGGTGAAAAATGGCATACGGCCGGAACGAAGTTGAATAAGCAAAATGTGTTCGACGATTTTATCGCCGCCGCTGAATTTCTGACCGCGAATAACTACACATCCAGTGATTACCTGGCCATTCGTGGCGGATCCAATGGCGGCCTTTTGGTGGGCGCCACCATGATCCAGCGGCCAGATCTTTTTAAGGTGGCCATTCCCGCCGTAGGTGTCATGGATATGCTTCGCTATCATCAATTTACTTCCGGAGCCGGCTGGGCCGCTGACTATGGCACGGCGGATGAATCGGAAGAAATGTTCGAATACCTGCGTAATTATTCTCCTGTCCATGCCCTGAAAGATGGCGTGGCTTACCCGGCCACACTGGTGACCACCGCCGATCATGACGACCGCGTCGTCCCGGCCCATTCCTTCAAATTTGCGGCCCGACTCCAGGAAGCCCATGATGGGGACAACCCGGTCATGATCCGCATTCAGACTAAAGCAGGCCATGGCAGTGTTTCTACCGCACAGCGCATCGAACTGGCCGCCGACATGTTTGCCTTCACCTGGGCCAACATGGGCGTGATCCCCCAATTGGATTAATAGGGGAAGGCCAATCGAAAAGTACTGGTATCCGCCGGTATCGCCGGGGGGCCTTACAGGACTTGACGTATGGACTGCCACGGATTTTACACTGTCGGACAGTCTGCTGATCCCAAAGGCCCCATTATCACCATGGAGCTGGAGCATCACCATGCTGAGGTAGTGTATATCGAAAAGGGGATTATTTTAAATCGCGCTACCCACCAGCCGGACAGGTTGTCCCACGATGAATCGAGATGAGTTTTTCAAAGCCTGCTAAATACGAATAACCCTCGTAAAGAATTACTCCGGCGGTAGCAATCCAGCGGTACTGTGTATGGACCCTTTGTCATAATTTCCCGCCCAATCTATGGAACAGATTTACTACTTTATCATCATCGGCGCCCTGGTGGGAGAATACATCCTGTCCACCGTCAGCGCCGTGCTCAACATGAACAGTATTACCGAAGAGGTCCCGGCAGATTTCAGGGATGTTTATGACAGAGATAAATACGCCCAGTCCCAAGCATACCTGAAGGCCCGTACTCGCTTCGGTCTCCTATCCGGTACCTTCAGCCTTATTCTAACGCTTGTCGTGATCCACGCCGGATTGTTTGGCCTCCTGGATAACTTTGTGCGGTCACACACAACACACCCCATCTTGGCCGGGCTGATGTTTTTCGGAATAATTTACCTAATCAATGATGTTATCCGGTTGCCCTTCTCTCTCTACAACACGTTCGTGATTGAGGAAAAATTCAGCTTCAACCGCACCGCCCCCAAAACCTTTGTGCTGGATAAGCTGAAGACCTATATCCTCACCGCCGTAATAGGGAGTGCCGTCATCGCCCCGGTGCTTTACTTTTTCAACGCTTTCGGTCCCGATGGATGGTGGATTGCTTGGGGTCTGCTGACCCTGTTCATGATTGCTGTTCAACCCCTTTTTGTCCATGTAATTGCACCGATATTTAATAAATTTAAACCACTTGAAACAGGAGAATTGCGTTCCGCTATCGAGGCCTTCGCAGGGAAAGTTAATTTCCCCATCGCCCGGGTCGATGTGATGGACGGATCCCTCCGTTCAGCCCATTCCAACGCTTATTTTACCGGGTTCGGAAAATCCAAGCGCGTGGCTCTGTTCGATACTCTGTTGGAAAAGCACACCACCGACGAGATCGTTAGCGTGGTCGCCCACGAAGTGGGGCACTACAAGAAAAAGCATATTCTGATGGGCACGGTCTTGGGCGTCCTAGAAATGGGCGTCATGATTTTCATTTTCAACCTGATCATGGGCGATCCGGACCTGTTCTCCGTGTTTGGTGTCTATAATGTTTCAGTCTATGCCGGGCTGGTCTTTTTTGCCATGCTGTACGCCCCCGTGAACCTGCTTACGTCCATTTTTACCACTGCCCTGAGCCGCAGGAATGAATTTGAAGCCGACCGATACGCACTGGAAACCACCGGGAATCCTGAAGCCCTAGTTCGTATGCTCAAGGGCCTTGCGGCCGGGAACCTTTCTCACCTTACACCGCACCCACTGATGGTTTTTCTCTCCTACAGCCACCCGCCGGTGGGGCGGCGAATTGCGGCCGTGCGGGCAGGATAAACGGATTACCGTAACTGCCATGGGTGTTTTTCAAAGCCTTCTGTTAAAAATTGAAGTGGATTAGGCTTCGATGAGATAAGTGCCTTTTTTCACTTTGAAGCCTTTTTTAGACCAGTAAGCCACGCTAGGTTCCCGGCCTTTTCTACCCCGGATTGACGCACAGCCCACATCCCCGTTTTTCCCTAGGGCGACAATTTTGTCATTAAAGTTCACCTTGCCAGGCCCGCCATTGATATCGATAATCCGTTTGCACACCGCTTCGCAGGCTTCCTGGGCCGATTTGCCGTTTCGCATTTGTTCGATACCTAAAAAGGAACCGCAGGAGCGCAAAAGTTCTTCACCCCGGCCGGTGGCGCCCATGGCACCCACTTCATTATCCACATACAGGCCCGCCCCGATGATAGGGGAGTCCCCGATCCGCCCTGGTATCTTCCAGGCCAGACCGCTGGTGGTGGTAATGCCGGCCACGTCACCATTTCCATCCATGCCCAATACGTTAATGGTCCCGGTGGTCCGTTCCATATCATAATTTCCATCCGGCGGGGGAAAATAATCATCTTTATCGGAGAGATTTTCCTTCCAACGGAGCCAAATCTTCCGGGATTTTTCGGTGAGTAAGTTTTCGATTTTAAACCCATGCATCCGGGCAAAATCCTGGGCGCCCTTCCCGACGATGTGGATATGATCGGTGCGTTCCATGACCAGCCGCGCCACGGAACAGGGTGTTTTGATGCCCTCCAGGGCGGCCACGGAACCGCAATTGTGGGTGGGGCCATACATAATGGACGCATCCAGTTGGACCACGCCCCGCTCATTGGGCAGCCCCCCATAGCCCACCGAGGTGTCCTCAGGGTCCAGTTCCGTCACATTGGCTGATTTTTCAACGGCATCCAGTAATGATCCCTTTTTCCGTAAGATGTCCCAACCGGGTTTTAATACTTTTTTACCCCAGTATTCTCCACGGCTGCAGAGAATCATTGGGTAATCTTTTTTAACCGTGGGTGATTTTCCTGCCAGGCCCGTTCCCATCACGGGAAGGGATATCCCCAGGGTGGAAAGAATGCGGATAAATTTTCTGCGATCGATCATTGTTTAACCTCCTTCATCGAAATGCGAGACCAATTTAATGGAATAAATGGGGCGAATCCAACCGGCAATGCTGTCCTAAACAATTTGGTGTAAGGGTAGTTTTCATGTTGTTTCCCTTGGCCATCCATCGGATGGCAACGACCACGTACAGGTTTTTCCAGGTAGTTTAAAAACTATTCCCAAAACACTTACCGCTTTAAAACCAATCTGTTTGATTTGGTTTGTGGGTCCCCAAAAAACCCTGAAAGGGTGAAATGATTGTAACCATGGCGGACATAGCCCAATAAACCCCGACGGGGTGATATAATGATAAAGATCAATTATTGTAAGGTGCCATAAGAAATTTCACCTTTCACCCTTTCATGGTTTCCAGTTTGTTTTGATAGCAGGTTATAATTATTTCATCCCTTCCTGTCTGCACTGTCGATTCCTATCTACGCTAAAGCTGCGATGGGCAGGCGACAGGCAAGCGGGATTATCCTTAAACAGGTGAATTGGGATCAATGTTAATCATTAAAGATAAGAAAGGCGTTTCTCTACGCTTGGATTTCTGTTTTAAACAAATGGCTGCTCCTATAATCATATATTTTGGACAGAATTGCTAATCCGGGATCGAAACCATTAATTCAGGTCATTCAAACTGGGAAACGTGTTTAATTTCGCACCCTTTGAGATAGGGATTTAACTTGCCTAGTTGCATGTTATGAGGGCGCCCGAAATAATGAATCAAAACAAACCTGTAACAATCCAAACTGTTTTTCGATTATGGCTTCCGCTTGCGGGAAGCTGGTTCCTTATGGGCGCAGAAACACCAACGCTCACTGCTTTCGTGGCACGGATGGCCCTGCCCGAAATCAACCTGGCGGCCTGGGGTTCACTGGTCTATCCCATTTCATTGGCTATCGAAGGGCCGATCATTATGCTGTTGGCCGCCAGTACTGCTTTGGCCGCGGATAAAGCGGCTTATGCAAAACTGTTCAAATATATGCTTGTCATGTCCGTTGGTTTATCGACGGTCCATGTACTGATTGCATTTACTCCTTTATTCTACGTGGTTGCAGGCGGATTGCTGAAAGTGCCATCAGAGCTGCATGAACCGGGACGAATCGGCCTTCAGATCATGACACCGTGGACATTAATGATCGCCTGGCGAAGGCTCAACCAAGGCGTCATGATCAAGTACGGCAACTCCCGGGCTGTAGCCTACGGGACTATGATTCGACTCACAAGTCTGGTCGTTGTATTATCTGTCGGTATGAGTTTCACTGATTGGTCAGGAGTAATGGTCGGTGCCACAGCTGTAGCTCTATCGGTGACAATGGAAGCTCTGTATGCCCACGTGGCCGTTCAGAATATTTTACGAAACACCTTGCCGGAATCCAGTGCTGGAAATCCCATTACTCGTGAATCCTTTATAAGCTTTTATCTACCCTTAGCCATGACACCCCTCATGACCCTTCTCATTCATCCTGCAGGAGCTGCAGGTATGAGTCGCATGCCGGAAGCATTGGTTTCCTTGGCCGCCTGGCCTGTTGTTTATGGGTTGGTCTTTTTAACCCGAGGAGTAGGATTTGCCTTTAACGAGGTGGTCGTATCCATGGCCGGCAGGCCGGGAGGGATGGAACAGCTTCGACGTTTTGCCCGAATTTTGGCCCTGAGTACCATGGGTATTCTGGCCGTTATTGCCTTTACGCCATTAGGCGAAATCTGGTTCAGGGATGTTTCAGGTCTTTCCCCGGAGTTGACACACCTCTCTGCAGTCACCATTATGTTTGCCATTCTCATGCCGGGGTATCAAGTCTATCAATCTTGGTATGGTGGATTACTGGTCCATCACCACCGCACCCGTGGAATCAGCGAGGCAGTCATGGTATACGTAGGTTTGGCTCTCATAGGATTATGGCTCGGGGCTCAGTTTGCCACGGTCCCGGGAATCTTCTGGACGATCAATGTGTTTGTTTTCTCCGGCTTATGCCAGACTTTCTTTTTGCGATATCGGTATAAAAGAGTTCATTAACCTATCTATATATTAAAATGTTCTGTTTGCGAGATGTGTTGACACTTCGTGCGCTTTGAAGTTGACAT
>CAYFJU010000010.1:0-52581 GCA_964343505.1 uncultured bacterium | reverse complement strand
CCACATCTCTTTTTCAGGCAAACTGTCAATACCACTCATGAATAGTTCATATAATGAAAATCGAATATATATAATGGCGAATGATCACCAATTCATTTTCACTGACGAGTCCGGACATATGGACTTTTCGCCCAAGTCTTCAAGCCATGCAGTATTAACTGGAATTACTATCACAAACTCCGTTGATGATCTAATGAGGGATTATTGGGAATTAAGGCACTTTTTATATGTTAATCCTGTAGAATTTGAAAGTAACCAAGGGAAATATATGAATAAGCGCTTTCATGCATCTGAGGATCCCCAAGAGGTAAGAGATTTGGTTTTCAAACTAATAGATCACCATAAAAATAAAATTCTGGCAAGGTCATTAATTGTAGAAAAGGCGAAAGTTTTTAATCATTTAAAAATGGACGGTTGGTTAATTAGCCGCATGTATTTCTTTTGGTTAAAATCAGTATATAACCGGACAAACTGGATTGAGAATAAAACCAGCATGCAAATCATTGTAGACCATACAAAAACAAAACGATTAAGGTCTGCAATAGAATCGGGACTAAAAACATCAATAGGCAGACATGGAAATGGAACACCTTACCTTTTGCATCACACCCCAAGCGGTTGTCACCCGTTTATTCAATTAGCAGATTATATTAGTTGGGCAGTATATCGAAAGTATGAGAGGGGTGACTTGAGAAGTTATGGATTAATAGAGGAAATATTAGACGACGAATGGAAAATGATTTAAATCTGACCTCCCCAGCTAGCAAATGCTCAGCGCTCAGGCTTTTTCACTGGGGAGGAACCTTTAACAAGTCTTATGAAGTCTACCTGAATTTACCTAAATCTTAGAATCGAACTCAAGGAATTTGCTTTTTATACTTGGTGGCACCAAATCCCCCCCCACCCAAAGTATTTTTTTTAATCGGCCTTAATTATCGGCTGTTTTATACCAATAAAAATAATGCGTATTTTCAACCAAATTTATCGAGCCAATTAATTATTTCAAGAAATATGTTTGTTCGCAAAATCTTTCTCATAATTATCAATAAGGTATCATGCGATTAGTTTTGAATATTTTACTTTCCGCGGTTTTCTCCATGACAATAAATATTGCTAGTGCATCTGAATTAAGTGAGTTAGTTATTGAGTTTATAAACGTTAATTGGAATCAAAGATATCTTAATACTGATTATTTTATTGGTTGGAAATATAAAGATTATGGAGAATGGAATGATTATAATCAAAAATATTTTTTAAGATCATATAGCCAATCTGGTGAAGATTTTATTCTAACCATTTTCACTCATTCGTTACCTTCATTATCAGATACAATTGAAGTGATTACCTCTGGTTCTTTGAAATATTTTTCAAAAACCAGTGAAAAAGCAAAAATTAACCATGACAATATCATTAATATCTTAGAGAACAATTCGTTTACTTTATCAAATCCGATTGATAAAGTATATGCTTTCGGGTCATCATCCTGGAATAATGTGCTTAGAGTACAAGGGGAAAATTTATCTGGATATACATATATCGATAAAAAATTTCAATCGAGTTACAAAGAAAACGAATATCAGTATGTGGGTAAGGTACCAATTGTATTATCTTTAAAAATTGAGGATTATGGAAACTATATATTAAATGAAGATGAATTCTGCTATATCATTAATTCTTTCCATATTCCGAATAGGCTTATTCATGAATTAGAGCAAAAAAATATAACAAAAGTCCTCTCTAAAGAAAATTGGGATAAAATAAAGATGATTATTTTTCGATTACTAAATATAAAGATTCAACAGAATCAAGTCGTACGGAAGCGATTTTATATTATGAAAAAGTGCTTGAATACCCTTTAGGAATTAAATACAAAGAACACCTGAAGTTTGTATTGCCACATCTTAGATTCGGTGTAAGTACAGGATGTCGATATTACATAACAATTATCGATTGATTTGATTAAAAATCATTTGCCGACCAATCCCCCCACTCTGCTGATAAAGTATTTACTCGCCTTGAAATAGTATGAGTTACGGTTAATAATAATTCTAACGATGAAAAAGAAATGAACCGTAAATTCTATATATAATCAAATAATAAATGAGCCAATAAAATGACCAATCAATTAGAAAGTGCCATTAAACAATTAACAAAACTGCCTGAAAAGGAACAAAACCATATGGCAAAGTGGATAATTGCAGAAATCAATTCGGACGAAAGATGGGATAAATTGTTTTCAGATTCTGAAGATCAACTCAAATCATTGGCTGAGGAAGCACTCAGTGATTTTGATAATGGTAAAACTAAAGAACTAAATATCACAAAGCTTTGATTTCCCACACGACGGATAAGTTCTGGAAAGTTTATCAAAAACTTCCTACCCAAATCCGGAAACAGGCAAAATCTTCCTTTATTCTATTTCAAAAAGACCCCTACCATCCCAGCCTACATTTTAAAAAAGTTCATTCTTCACTCCCCATTTATTCAACCCGAATCAGTAGAAATTATCGTGTATTAGGTTTTAAAAAAGGTGAACAAATTATTTGGTTTTGGATCGGCAACCATACCGATTATGATAAGTTGTTAAAACAAATGTAAAGAAAAATCCCTCACCCTTGGGGGTAAAGAATTTTCTTTATAGAGCGAAAGTACCTTGGGTTCTGGGCCATCACATTATAAGAGAAAAATGAAATACCATTAAATCTTGTTACACGGGTGTACTTCACCTTATCCACCACCTGCCTTGCGGGCTGATTATAAGTGGCAATACCCATAACGATCTTCTTGCGGTATTTCGAAGGCAGATTATCGTACATAATATCAATATTGGCAGCAAAGTCTTTTAAATCTTTGGTATAATTCATCACCACTGCTTTGTCCAAATATCCCGCCGCCAGCCACACATCCCATTCCTGGTAATAGCGTTCTCTCGCCTGATACAGGTTAGGTTTCACGGCAGCGGTTAATGCCATCTTAGGCCGAACAGTTTCAATCAAATTCTTTGTTTCTCGAACTAAATCGGTCACGGCCTTTCGACGATGGTCACTCCAAATTGACGCGCCGGACATTTGGGAGGGATCAGCAGTCAAATCATTATGCTTGCGATAATAAGCAATTGCCCCGGGATTCTGGCCAAACTCCGAATCGTGAAAGCGGATATAATCCAAATGGAGGCCGTCCAATTCATAATTCTCGATCAGATCTCTGAAAACCGATAATAAATAAGAATTCACTTTTGGGTGGTTCGGCGACAGGTAAAATCCCTCATTCCCATTCTTACCGCCATTGAACTTCCGCATTTCTTTCGAAATATTTAATTGTTCCCGATTGTCCTGGTCAATCCATTCCGGGTGAGAATAGAACAGATGATTATCTTGCACAGGTTTCACACGGGATGACCACAGCATATATGTGTTTACCCAGGCATGCACTTGGATCCCCTTTTCTTTCGCCCTGGGGATTAAATAGGCTAAAGGATCAAAATTCGTATCTTTGATTAGGTGGGATTTTGGAACAAGTTCCGAATTATAATAGGCATCGCCCCTGCCCCGCACCTGAACAAGAATGTGGTTGAATCGGTTCAGGGTGGCGAATTGAAGCATTTGATCAATGCTTTCCGGGTTCGTCATGGTGTTTCGCACCACCCAAAGATAACGGTCGTTAAATTCTCCTCGGGTAGGATTGTTCGCCCAGTTCAGGGAAAAAAGAAGGGCAACGGAAACCGCTGCCCTTAAATAGAATTTGCTGGATTTGTTTCTCAACGAATCACTATTAAGATGCTTCAGCCACTTCTGTTGCTTCGACACCTTCAAAATCGACGAATTCTATCAAAGAAACAGAAGCGCGGTCATTGTCACGGAATCCTAATTTAATGATCCGTGTGTAGCCGCCATTCCGTTCAGCATAGGCCGGCGCAATGTTATGGACCAAGGTATGGACCACTTCTTTCCGCGGTAATTTCTTGGCGATTTGCCGAATGGAATTTAAATCACCTTTTTTCGCCTTGGTAATCAAGGGTTCAATGAATGTGCGCAATTCTTTCGCACGGGAATCCGTAGTCTTGATTCGTTTATGTTCGATTAAATTGGCCGCCAAGTTGCGCAGCATGGCCTTCCGGTGGGAAGGATTCACGCCGAGCTTACGGCCTTTTTTCTGGTGTCTCATTATTCGATCAAACTTCCAGTTTTAAATATTTGTCCACATCCATGCCAAAGCTGATACCCATTTCGTCCAGCTTTTCAACCAATTCGGTGAGAGACTTGCGGCCAAAGTTTTTGTACTTTAGCATTTCACTTTCTTCTTTGCTTACCAGTTCATAGATGTATTTAATACCGGCTGCTTGCAGACAGTTGTGGCTCCTTACGGACAGTTCCATTTCGTCGATTGTCAGGTTCAGCAAGTTGCGGATCTTGATCACTTCTTCGCTAATCTGTTCGGTCACTTCCAAAACTTCCGGTTTGGCGATCGCTTCAACCAGACGGAGGTGGTCCATCAAAACGGTGGCTGAATAGCTGATCGCATCCTGTGGCGTTACAGAACCGTCTGTTTCAACTTCTATGCTCAGGATTTCAATAGGTTCTTTCGCACCGGGAACGGGGCTCACATTGTAAGTCACTTTGGTCACTGGATTGAAAATACTGTCAATCGCCAGCGTTCCGATCGGTGCATTCGGCAATTCGTTCTCTTCGGAAGGAACATAACCTTTACCCACACCGATGCGCAATTCTAATTCGAGAGAACCTTTGGTATTTATTTCAGTGATATAATGATCCTGGTTCAAAACTTCGAACTGGTCCGTGGCAGCCTGGATATCGGCGGCGGTGAAAATGCGTTTCCCTTTGAGCGCTACTTTCACGTTATCCACGTTGGAATCTGATAATTTGAAGCGTACGCCTTTCAGGTTCTGAATGATGTCGGCCATATCATCTTTCACACCGGAGAGCGTTGAGAATTCGTGCAGCACGCCTTCAACTTTTACGTTGGTGATCGCGGCACCGGGAAGGCTGGTCAGCAGGACGCGGCGCAGTGCATTCCCAACGGTTATAGCATAACCTCTTTCCAAAGGTTGAATGATAAATTTACCATAAGTTTCAGTGAGGGACTTATCGTCAGTTTTGATTTTCAAATCGTATTCTTTAGTCATAAAATTCTGATACCTTTTGTTTACTTGGAGTAAAGTTCTACAACCAATTGTTCATTGACGGTGAGTGCCATTTCATCCCGTTCGGGAACGGCCAGGAATGTACCGGTCATTTTTGCTTTGTCTAATTCTAACCAGGGCAATTCAATGTCACCCTTAATGCGTTTCATGGAATCCATGATAAATTCCATTTTCCTGGATTTATCGCGAACCTGGATCACATCCCCCGGTTTGATAGTAGCGGATGGATAATTGCATTTCCTGTTATTCAGCAGAAAGTGCGCGTGGCTCACCAACTGGCGTGCTTGTGCACGGGTGGAAGCCAACCCAAGACGGTACACCACATTATCCATTCTGCATTCAAGCAATTGAAGCAAATTGGTACCGGTCTCACCACTCATTTTTTCAGCTTTGTGGAAATAGTTCCGGAACGGACGTTCCAGGACGCCATACATCGCTTTAATTTTTTGTTTTTCCCGCAATTGAACGCCATAGTTGGATAACCGCCGGCGGCGGGTGGGACCATGTTGTCCCGGGGTATAAGGTTTTTTGTTCAGCAGGCTGTCATATTTCGGGTTGCCAAAAATGTTTTCCCCGAATTTGCGGACCAGCTTGCCTTTAGGAACACTCGATTTTGCCATTGTTCTCTCTTCTTAAACGCGTCGTCTTTTCGGTGGACGACAACCATTGTGTGGTAAGGGCGTGACGTCACGGATAGAAGTCACTTCCAACCCGGCTACTGCTAAAGCCCTGATGGCAGATTCACGACCGGAACCGGGACCTTTCACCTTCACTTCTACAGTCTGCATACCCATGGCAACAGCTTCATTGCCTGCTTTTTCAGCCGCCATTGTCGCCGCAAAAGCGGTGCTTTTCCGTGACCCTTTAAATCCGTTGGTACCGGCGGTGGACCAAGCCACCACGTTGCCGAATTTATCGGTCAGGGTAATGTGAGTATTGTTAAAAGTGGCCTTAATGTGAGCGACGCCTGCAGCGTCGACCGACCCTTTTTTCTTCTTCTTTTTTCTATCCTTGGAGGGTTTAGCCAATTCTATACCTACGCTTTCTTACCAAGTCCAATTGTACGGCGTTTACCTTTACGGGTTCGTGAATTCGTTTTGGTCCGTTGTCCGTTCACCGGCAGACCACGGCGATGACGTAATCCCTGGTAACACCCAATATCTCTTTTACGCTTTATATTCATGGAAACCTGAGTACGCTGCTCACCTTCCACTTTAATTTCCAGCGTTGTGATTGCATCACGTACGGATGCAACTTCATCATCTGATAAATCTTTAACTCGCACGTCCTTATTGATCTTTGCATGATCGCAAATCTGATTCGCAACGGTTAATCCAATCCCATGGATATAACACAGCGAATAAGGAACTTTCTTTTCGCGAGGGATATCTATTCCTGCAATACGCGCCACTAAAAAACTCCTAACCTTGTCTCTGTTTGTGTTTTGGATTTTCGCAAATCACCAGCACCACACCTTTGCGGCGGATGACTTTGCATTTGGCACAAATTTTCTTTACTGAAGCTCTAACTTTCATGACTTCCTACTTATTTCGATAAGTAATTCGACCCCGGGTCAAATCATAAGGTGAAATCTCTAACTTTACCACATCACCCGGTAAAATTTTTATGAAATGCATCCGCATTTTCCCGCTCACGTGAGCCAATACTTCGTGTTTATTATCACCAATTTCCACCTCCACACGGAACATGGCGTTGGGCAGTGTTTCTTTAATGATACCTTCAACCTGGATGCCTTGTTCTTTAGCCATGGACTTCTGCCCTTTGGCTCAGGACCACAGGTCCATTTTCTGTGATAGCGATGGTATGCTCAAAATGAGCCGAAGCTTCACCGTCGGCAGTACGAATCGTCCACCCATCTGAATCGGTTTTCACTTCTTTCACACCCATGTTTATCATGGGCTCGATCGCAATGCACATACCATTACGGAGTTTATACCCTTGCTTCGGCCTGCCATAGTTCGGGACTTGCGGCTCTTCATGGAGTTCCGTACCAATACCATGCCCCACCAATTCCCGCACCACAGAAAAGCCAAATCCTTCCACATAGGACTGGATCGCATGACCAATATCGGATACATAATTCCCCGGTATGGCTGCCGCGATACCAAGCATAAGCGACTCTCGTGTGGCATCCATTAATTTTCTTTTGTCCTCAGAGATTGTTCCAACAGCAAAAGTGCGGGCATGGTCACCGAAGTAACCATCTTTCTCAGCGCCGCAATCAATGCCAACGATCTGGCCTTCTTCCAGAACACGGTCATTGGGAATGCCGTGTACCACTTCATCATCTACGGATACACAAAGTGTTGCCGGGAATCCCATGTATCCCTTAAAAGCGGGGCGTGCTCCACAGGAACGAATAAAATTTTCTGCTTTCGCGTCCAGGTCAATGATCCTGGCTCCGGGTTTTACATGCTCATTGAGCATATCCAGTGTATCGGCGACGATCTGGCAGCTGGCTGTAATCAGGTCAATTTCACGTTTCGTACGGATACGAACCATTACATGCGCCTCCGGCCGCGAATTTTACCTTTGCTTAAAAATCCATCATAGTGGCGGCTCATTAAGTGCGATTCAATCTGCTGCAATGTATCCAAAGCAACACCCACAATAATCAACAGGCTTGTGCCTCCGAAGAATGAAGCCAGGTCATAACTCACATCCATAGCCTGCATGAGGATGTACGGAAAGATAGCCACAAAAGCCAAGGCAAAGGATCCGGGCAGAGTCACCCGGGATAAAATATTGTCAATATATTCGGCTGTCTTTTTTCCGGGACGAATGCCGGGAATAAATCCACCGTGCTGTTTCATCTGCTGAGAAACCTGTGTAGGGTCAAAAGCTATAGCGGTATAAAAGTAGGTGAAGAATACGATCATCAGACCAAACACGAACCAATAGAACGGATGGTCGAATGAAAACCAACGCATCACACCCTGCATGAATTCATTTTCGCCGAAAAAAGTGGCAATCGTGCTGGGGATAAACATGATGGACTGGGCAAAAATAATCGGCATCACACCGGCCGTATTCACTTTCAAAGGGATGTGAGTGGACTGACCACCGTAAACCTTCCGTCCCACAACGCGTTTGGCGTAGGACACAGGAATTTTACGCGTGCCCTGTGTCAGCAATACAACAAAGGCGATCACAGCAAACATGATACCGAGCAGGATTACTTCACTGAGGACTCCCCGAACCCCTTCACTGATCAGGGTGATTTCACTGACGATCACGTTGGGGATTCGGGAAACGATACCGATCATAATAATCAGGGAAATACCATTTCCGATGCCACGCTCTGTAATCCGTTCACCGAACCACATTAAAAGAATCGTACCGGTAATCAAACTGACCATACCGGTAAAAATAAATCCGAAACCAGGATTAATCACTACTGACTGCCCGCCCGCAGACATGGATGGTAAAAATACGGCAACAATACCATAAGCCTGCATGGCAGAAATCAACACGGTTAAATAGCGCGTCACCTGGGTGATCTTTTTCCGCCCCGCTTCCCCTTCCTTCTGTAATCGTTGAAAGTAAGGGACAACGGTACTCATCAACTGAATAATAATTGACGCTGAGATGTATGGCATAATCCCCAATGCAAACAAGGTCGCTTTCTCAAACGCACCGCCCGCAAAGAGGTTATACAAACCGAATAGGGTATTTTGCATATCTTGGAATGCGACAGCCAACACATCACCATCTATGCCAGGAATCGGGATATGGGCGCCAAGACGAACGGCGACCAAAACGCCTAAAGTAAAGAGAATTCGGCGGCGAAGTTCCGGGATCGCAAATATATTTTTAAATTTATCGATCACTGTTCAGTTACCGATCCACCGGCTTTTTCAATTTTTTCTTTTGCTGAGGCGCTGAAGGCATCGGCGGAAACTGTCAGTTTCTTTGTCAATTCACCATCACCCAGAATTTTAATGGGACGCATGGCGTATTTGACCAAACCGCTTTCCTTCAGGACGTTCGCATCAACAGTCTCGACTTCAAGTTTTTCGAGGTCAGATACATTCACTAACTGAAATTCTTTTTTGAATAAAAAATTGGAGAAACCCCGTTTTGGAACACGGCGGTGCAAAGGCATCTGTCCACCCTCGAACCAGGGACGATGTTTTGAACCGGAACGGGAATGATATCCTTTTTCACCACGGCCGGCATTCCTGCCTAATCCTGAACCATGTCCGCGACCCACACGTTTTTTACTGTGAGTAGCACCGTCTGTTGGTCTTAATTCACCGAGTTTCATTAATTTTCCTCAACCTTCACTAAGTAATCCACACGGTTGATCATGCCACGAAGGGCCGGTGAATCTACCTGCTCAACAGTTTGATACATTTTACGCAGACCTAAAGCCTTCAACGTCGCTTTAGCCTTCTGCTTATAACCGATGGGACTTTTAATCTGAGTAATTTTTAATGTTTTTGCTTTGGCCATGATTAACTAAACACTTCCTTAATTGTCATGCCGCGTTTGCTGGCCACACTGACCGCATCCTGCAATTCAGTTAATGCCTGCATGGTCGCTTTGGTCACATTCAAAGGATTGTTTGAACCAAATCTTTTTGTCAAAATATTGTTGACACCGGCTTGTTCCATGACAGCACGCACAGCAGCACCGGCAATTATACCCGTACCGGGTGCGGCCGGTTTCAGCATTACCTTACTTGAGCCGTAACGGGAAATAATCTTGTGAGGGATCGTACCATTTACCAGGGGGATTTTCACAATATTCTGTTTGGCATTTTCTTTCGCCTTATTGATGGCTGTCATCACTTCGCCGGCTTTTCCCTGGCCAACACCAATGTGACCATTACCGTCACCAACGACAACCAACGCACCAAAACGGAAATTCTTGCCGCGGGAAGTTACTTTGGCTACACGGGTAACCCGTACAACCGCTTCTTCTTTTAGGTCCAGTTCTGCAGGATTAATCATAATTTTCTTCCTTAGAATTCCAGGCCGGCTTCTCTGGCAGCATCAGCGACTGCTTTCACACGACCATGGTAAGGGTATCCATTGCGATCAAATACAACTTTGCTGACTTTATTTTTGAGTGCATGTTCCGCGACTGCAGTTCCGATTAAAGTACCGATATCGGTTTTTGACTCTGCTTTGGCTACTTCTTTTACCATATTTTTATCCAATGATGAAGCAGAAGCCAATGTTGCGCCGCTCAAATCATCAATCACCTGAGCGCGAATATGTTTATTTGAACGATATACAACCAGGCGCGGTCTTTCGGAATGCCCGTAATTGTCGCGTTTACTGCGATTACGCCTGCGTTGATTACGAATTTCTGTTGTAGATAATTTTTTCATTAACCACCACTACCAACGGTTTTACCTTGTTTAGAACGCACGTATTCATTTTTATAACGAACACCTTTACCTTTATACGGTTCAGGTTTACGGAATGAACGAATCTTTGCCGCCACTTCACCGACCAACTGTTTATTGATTCCTGAAACAGTCACTTCAGTTCGGTTGGCTTTAATTTCGATTCCTTCCGGTGGTTCAAAATAAATATCATGGGAAAACCCAAGCTGCAGGACGAGATATTTCCCCTGCATATTGGCTTGGTAACCCACACCTCTAATTTCTAATTCTTTCGAAAATCCTTCCGATACGCCTTGCACACCATTGGCGATCAGCTGACGGGTTGTGCCATGCAGCGATCGATGGGTCCGTGAGTCTGAAGGACGTTCAACAATAATGGATTCATTATCCTGCTTCACTGCCATATCGCCGTGGAACGGAATCGCCATGGTTCCTTTGGGTCCTTTTACATCAACGGCGCCTGCATTCACAGTAACAGTGACGTTTTCGGGGACTTCGATAATCTTTTTACCAATTCTTGACATAAATCTTTACCAGACGTTGCACAATATTTCGCCGCCAACGCCCATACGCTTAGCTGCTTTATTAGAAACCACACCTTTAGATGTGGACAGAATTGAGATACCTAATCCATCTAATACGCGGGGGATTTCATTTTGTCCGACGTATACACGGCGTCCGGGTTTAGAAACACGTTCGATCCCTGTGATCACCGCTTTGCCGCGATAATCATATTTCAGGAAAACGCGGACGAAAGATTTTACACCGTCATTGATGAACATAAATTCTTCGATATACTTTTCTTCTTTCAATACAAACGCAATACGCTTTTTCATATTGGATGTGGGGATATCAACAAATCGTTTATCCACCGCCATCGCATTCCGAATGCGGGTCAGCATATCAGCAATTGGATCGGTCATAGCCATACGATACCTCCTACCAGCTTGCCTTGGTGACCCCGGGGATTTCACCCTTCAGAGCCATCTCTCTAAAACAAATACGGCAAAGACCAAATTTTCTCATAAACCCGTCAGCACGACCGCAATTAAAACAGCGGTTGTATCCCCGTGAGCTAAATTTTGGTTTTCTTTTTGCCTTTACAATGAGTGATTTTCTAGCCATTAAGCAGCCTCAACAACCTCTTCTTGTTTCACCGGCTTATCCCGTAAAGGAAGACCGATCAATTTCAACAGCCAATAGGATTCATCATTCGTCTTCGCTGTTGTTGTAAAGGATATATCCATACCACGGATACTATCAATTTTATCATAATCAATTTCGGTGAAAATGATCTGTTCTTTCACACCGAAAGAATAATTCCCGCTGCCATCGAAAGACTTGAATGAAAGTCCCCGAAAGTCACGGGTACGGGGAAGGGCAATACTGATCAGCCGTTCCATAAAATCATACATCCGGTTCCCGCGCAGAGTCACTTTACAGCCCACCGGGAATCCTTTTCTGATTTTAAAATTTGAAATATCTTTTCGGGACTTGGTCACCACCGGTTTTTGACATGAAATGGCGGTCAATTCCTGAATCGCACTTTCCAATTTCTTGGGATTGTCTTTGGCATCGCCAATCCCCATGTTGATTGAAATATGGGTAATGCGCGGCACTTCCATTACATTATTGTAATTGAAGCGCTCCATCATGCCGGCCACGACTTCGTCTTTGTATTTCTTACGAAGCGTAGGGATAAATTGTGTATTTTTCTTTTCAGCCATGGGTCTTAACCAATCTCTTCACCGGTTTTTCTCGCAATACGTACTTTAGAACCGTCATCTAATTTTTTATAGCCGACGCGGGTCGGTTTGCCTCCATGCATTACCATCACATTAGAGATATGCATGGCCGCTTCTCTCTCAACGATTCCCCCTTGTGGATTTTCCTGGGACGGGCGGGTATGGCGTTTAATAAAGTTAACACCTTCGACGATGATTCGTTCTTTTTTGGGAAAGACGTGCAACACCTTGCCTTCTTCACCACGGTGGTTCCCGCTAATGACTCTGACAGTCATGCCTTTTTTAATATTCATTATAGAACCTCCGGCGCCATGGATACAATTTTCATATAGCCGCTGTCACGAAGCTCACGGGCCACCGGTCCCAAAACACGTGTACCGCGGGGCTCACCGGCCGAGGTGAGCAATACTGCTGCATTGTCATCAAAGCGGATATATGATCCGTCTGTGCGGCGCACTTCTTTTGTGGTCCGTACCACAACAGCGCGGGACACTTGCCCTTTTTTCACCATGCCGCCCGGAATGGCCTGTTTCACCGTCACAACAATAATGTCACCAACGGTAGCATAGCGACGACGACTGCCGCCCAACACCTTGAAGCATAATACTTCCCGGGCCCCTGAATTGTCTGCTACTTTAAGTCTAGTTTCCTGTTGAATCACTGCAATTATCCAATTTTTACTGATTCACGAATAATTTCACTGACGCGCCAACGTTTTGTTTTGCTCATTGGGCGCATCGCGCTGATCTTCACAATATCACCCATTTTAGGATCAACCGATTCAACATGCGCATTAAATTTCTTAAATCTTTTTACGAATTTTTTATACACTGGATGTGGAATTTTGCGTGTAACCTGGACGACAACTGTCTTTTCCATTTTATCACTGACAACTTCCCCAACCATGGTCTGTCTTTTTCTATCAGCCATGATTATGCTTCATCCTTTCCACCGCGAAGGCCGAGGTCAAATTCTTTTTTTACCGTCTTCAACTGGGCGATTTCCTTTTTTAAATGATTGATCCGAATGGGATCTTCGAGCTGCTGCAATGCTTTCTGGAAACGCAGGTTCTGCAATGCTTCCTGATTATCATGCAGTTTTGTTTCAATATCAGCCAGCGTCAAATCGTTTAATTCTTGTTTTTTCATCAAACTTCTCTGCGACCTACAATTTTTGTTTTAATCGGCAGTTTATGGGCGGCATTATGAAAAGCCTGTTCAGCACCTGCACGATCCACACCTTCCACTTCAAATAAAATCCGTCCCGGTTTAACAACAGCCACCCAATATTCCGGCGAACCTTTACCTTTACCCATTCGCGTTTCAGCCGGCTTTTTGGTAATCGGTTTGTCTGGGAAAATGCGAATCCACATTTTACCAATTTTACGAACAACGCGGGTGATTGATATACGACAGGCCTCAATCTGACGGCTGGTAATCCAGCCCGCTTCCATGGCTTTTAAACCATAACTGCCGAAGGCAACATAATCACCACCTTTGGCCATCCCTCTGCGGTTGCCGCGATGGTGTCTGCGAAATTTGATTTTTTTTGGTTCTAACATGAATAATTACCTGGACGATTCGCCGTTACAAATCCAAACTTTAATTCCAATGATGCCATATTGTGTATGCGATTCAGTTAAGGCATAGTCAATATCCGCGCGAAGGGTGTGCAAAGGAACACGGCCCTGGGCAAATTTTTCACTGCGGGCAATTTCAGCACCGCCTAAACGACCGGCCACATTGATACGAATACCATCGGCACCCATGCGCATGGTGGATTGAATCACTTTATTGACAACGCGACGGTAAGAAACTTTTTTCTTCAACTGGTGAGCAATATTTGACCCAACCAATGCTGCATCCAATTCGGGGCGCTTTACTTCAGAAATATTGATTTGTACATTTTTTTCCGTCAGCTGTTTGATTTCATCTTTCAAACGGTTGACTTCTTCACCGCCTTTACCAATCACAATCCCCGGACGGGCCGTATGGATGGTAACCGTAACGGTTTTTGATGTACGGCTGATTTCAACGCGGGCAATACCAGCATTGGGTAAACGCGCTTTTAAATATTTACGGATTCGAACATCTTCTTCCAGTCCGGGCGCAAAAGAATCACCGGCAAACCATGTGGAACGCCAGTCTTTCTTGACTTGCAGCCTAAACCCTACGGGATGTGTTTTTTGACCCAATCCGTCCTCCTAATTCTTCTCGTCAGACACAACGACCGTCAAGTGCGCCGTTGGCTTATTTAATTTGGATATACGACCCATGGAAGCCGCACGAAATCTTTTTATGTGGGGACCACCATCTGCATAACATTCTTTAATACGTAGTTCTTCTGGATTCACGTCAACATCGTCCGCGGTATTCATCAAATTGGCCACAGCAGATCGAACGGTTTTTTCAATCTGAGCCGCTGCTTTTGCCTTGGAGAAATGCAGATAATTCAATGCATCCTCCACTTCGCGACCGCGAACTTCATCCAACACCACCCGGATTTTTCGGGGGGACTGGCGAATATGACGGGTAATTGCTTTAGCTTCCATATTCTCTATTTCTTTCTGTCACCAGAATGTAATCTAAATGTTCTTGTGGGGGCGAACTCACCGAGTTTATGCCCCACCATATTTTCATATACAAAAACGGGAATAAATTTGTTACCGTTATGAACGGCGAAAGTATGGCCAACAAAGTCGGGCGTAATCATTGAACGGCGTGACCAGGTTTTGATCACCTTTTTTTTGCCGCTCTCATTCATTTTCTCGACTTTCTTTTCGAGCTTGGCGTCAACAAATGGTCCTTTTTTCAACGAACGGGCCATCCTACTTTCTCCTCTTCACAATATAATCTTTAGATTTTTTATTCTTTTTACGGGTTTTATAACCTTTGGTCGGCTGTCCCCAAGGTGACACAGGATGACGACCACCGGAAGTTTTACCTTCACCACCACCGTGGGGGTGATCAACCGGGTTCATCACAACACCGCGGACGGTTGGACGTTTACCTAACCAGCGGCTGCGGCCGGCTTTCCCGGAAATAACCTGCTCATGAGATTTATTGCCAACTTCACCTACTGTAGCATAACAATTTTCACGCACCTGGCGAACTTCACCGGAAGGCAGTTTCAACGTGGTGAACCCACCGCCATGGGCCATAACCTGTGCGGCGGCGCCGGCACTGCGAACCATTTGTCCACCGCGGCCCGCTTCTAATTCAATATTATGAACAAACATACCGGTAGCAATTTTGCTCACCGGCAATGCATTCCCAATACGAAGCGGTGCATTTTCACCGGAAATAATATCGTCCCCAACTTTGACACCGAACGGCGCCAGGATATACCGTTTTTCACCATCCGCATAATGCAGCAAGGCAATATTGGCAGAACGGTTCGGATCGTATTCAATTGAAGCCACTTTTGCCGGAATATTAAATTTATCCCGCTTGAAATCAATGATACGATACCGGCGGCGATGACCACCGCCCCGATGGCGTACAGTGATCCGGCCTTTATTATTCCGACCGCCTGTTTTACGCAGGGCAGTTGTTAAACTTTTTTCAGGAGTACTCTTGGTAATTTCCGCAAAATCCGGACGGGTTGCGAAACGATTACCCGGCGTGGTTGGTTTAATGCTTCTTACACCCATTATTCAGCCACATCCCCTCTGAGAAGATCGATTGCATGACCTTCTTTCAATGTTACGATAGCTTTTTTCCAGCTGGCGCGAAAACCTTGTGTACGAATCGTACGTCCGCCGCTGCGAACCGTCATGTTTTTTTCTTTACCCTGACGATTCATTGTGGCAATTTTTCCCACTTCTACATCAAACTTTTCTTCAATCGCCCGTTTGATTTCAATTTTATTCACACCCTTCATCACCTGAAAAGCGTACTTTCGTTCGCTTTCTTCGAGGCGGCTCATTTTTTCAGTGAACAATGGACGAATAATTGTTTTTTGGTAAGACATTATGACTTCACCATTAATTGTTCATTTAATAATGACAGGCCGGCTTTTTCAACCAGCAGCACTTCACAGTCTAACAAATCATAGGTGCTGGCGGAAGTTGCTTCAACAACATAGACGTTGGGCAGGTTGCGGGCGGCCAAAAATACTTTATCATCATAGGAAGAAACCAAAATGGTGACTTTCTTTCCTTCCAGGTTCAGCGCATTCAGAACCTGGGTAAATTCTTTTGTTTTTGGTGCGGATACAGAAATCTCATCTACAACGATCAAATCACCTGCACTGGCACGGGAGGACAGTACAGAACGCCGAGCAAGACGACGCATTTTTTTTGGCATCCGTGATTCATACCCATGCGGCTCGGGACCAAATACAGTACCGCCGCCTTTCCAGATTGGAGAACGGGTTGTACCGGCACGGGCAACACCCCGGCCTTTTTGTTTCCAAGGCTTTCTACCGCCACCCCTTACAGCAGAGCGGTTTTTTGAAGCGTGGGTGCCTTGACGGCTGTTCGCTAATTCAGCCACGACGGCTTGATGAACAACACTTTCATTTGGTTTAATCCCAAATACGCTGTCATCAACCGTTACAGTTGTCCCTTTACTGCCATCCTGTTTTAAAACATTTATTTTCATATTACTTTGTAATGTAAACAATTCCGTTTTTAGCTCCGGGAACGGCGCCTTTTAACAAAATTTGATTTTTTTCCATATCAACAGAAACAACTTCAAGATTACGAACGGTCATACGTTTATTACCGTATTGACCGGCCATTTTCATTCCTTTAAAAACACGGGATGGATCGGATGCCTGGCCAATAGACCCCGCTGAACGCGGATGTTCTCTCTGACCGTGAGTCTTAGGACCACCACCAAAGCCATGACGCTTCATTACACCGGAGAATCCTCTACCTTTAGTAGTTCCGGCAACATCAACATATTCGCCTTCTTTAAACAAAGAAGCTCCAAATTGTTGACCGGCTTTGTAATCATAATTAGGTACCGGCACAAATTCAGCCAAAAAGCGTTTAACATCAGTTCCGGCTTTTTCGAAATGGCCATTCAATGCTTTGTTTGAATGCTTTGCTTTGCGTTCACCGTAGCCAACCTGAACAGCATTATAACCGTCAGTAGCTTCTGTTTTTACTTGAGTAACAACACATGGTCCCGCTTCTACAACTGTGACGGGGACAGCTTGTCCACCGTCGGTGTAAATCTGGGTCATGCCAATTTTTTTACCGATCAAACCACGCATGATTAAACCTTGATTTCAATATCCACACCGGCAGGAAGATCGAGCTTCATCAATGCTTCTACCGTTTTGGGTGTTGAGTTTAAAATATCGATTAGACGCTTATGGATCTTTGTTTGAAACTGCTCACGTGATTTTTTATCAACAAAGGGTGAGCGCAATACGGTATAAATCGTTCTTTTGGTCGGCAAAGGAATCGGACCGGAAATAATGGCCCCGGTGGATTTAGCCGTTTTGACGATTTTTTCCGTGGACTTATCGATCAACGAATGATCGTAAGCTTTCAAACTGATGCGGATGGTTTGTTTAGCCACAGTCGTTCCTTAACTATTCTACAATCTCAGTAACAACACCGGCGCCGACTGTATGACCGCCTTCACGAATGGCGAAGCGCAGCTCCTTATCCATGGCAATCGGTGTAATCAATTCGACTTCTAATTCCACATTATCACCGGGCATCACCATTTCCGTGCCGCCGGGCAGGGTGGCCACACCGGTCACATCCGTGGTCCGGAAGTAAAACTGGGGACGGTAGCCGTTGAAAAATGGGGTATGACGGCCACCTTCGTCTTTCTTTAGGACATACACACTGGCTTTAAACTTGGTGTGCGGTGTAATCGAACCGGGTTTGGCCAAAACCATCCCGCGGGTTAATTCTTCTTTATCCACACCGCGCAGCAACAGCCCGGCATTATCACCGGCCCGGCCTTCATCTAACAGCTTGCGGAACATTTCCACACCCGTTACAGTGGTCTTCTTATTGGTGCCCATACCGATCATTTCCACTTCATCGCCCACTTTGACGATACCGCTTTCAATACGGCCGGTACCCACAGTACCCCGTCCGGTGATGGAGAATACATCCTCAACCGGCATTAAAAATGCTTTATCAATGTCCCGTTCCGGTTCCGGAATAAAGCTGTCACAGGCTTCCATCAGTTCAGCGATACATGCCGTGGCCACTTCATCATTCACGTTATTCAGCGCATTTAAGGCGCTGCCCTTCACGATGGGAATATCATCGCCGGGGAAATCATATTCATTCAGCAGGTCACGGAGTTCCATTTCCACCAGCTCAATCAGTTCTTCATCATCCACCTGGTCGGTCTTGTTCATAAACACGACGATGGAAGGGACATTCACCTGGCGCGCTAAGAGGACGTGTTCCCGGGTCTGGGGCATGGGGCCGTCAGCGGCCGATACCACTAAAATCGCACCGTCCATCTGGGCAGCGCCGGTAATCATATTTTTAATATAGTCAGCGTGACCGGGACAGTCCACGTGAGCGTAGTGACGGTTGGCGGTTTCATACTCCACATGAGCGGTCTGGATGGTAATACCGCGTTCTCTTTCTTCCGGTGCATTATCAATGCTGTCGAAAGAACGCACTTCACTCAAGCCCTTGGCAGACTGGGTCATGGTAATCGCTGCCGTCAGCGTTGTTTTACCATGGTCCACGTGACCAATCGTCCCAATGTTTAAATGGGGTTTACTCCGTTCAAATTTTTCTTTTGCCATAACCGATTTCCTTATCCTTAAGAGGCTTTTCCATGTACCTTCTCAATGATTTCTTCTCTCACTGAGTTTGGCACTTCTTTAAAGTTTGAGAATTCCATGTGGAATACTGCACGACCCTGAGTAATGGATCGTAAATCTGTTGCATAGCCAAACATTCTGGCCAGGGGTACGATAGCGTTGAGCACATGGGCATCCTTGCGCTGGCCCATGCTGTCAATACTGCCGCGGCGTGAATTAATGTCACCCATAACGTCACCCAAATATTCTTCCGGGACGACCACTTCGACTTTCATCATCGGCTCCATTAATATAGGGCCTGCTTTTTTACACGCTTCCTGGATGGCCATGGAACCGGCGATTTTAAAGGCCATTTCTGAAGAGTCGACATCATGATAAGAACCGTAAACAAGCTCCACCCGAATGTCTTCAATGGGGTAGCCAGCCAGGACACCATTTTTGATTGCGTCTTGCATTCCCTGGTTAGTCGGCTGGATATATTCACGGGGGATGACGCCGCCAACAATTTTATCTTCGAAATGATAGCCCTTCCCGACTCCATTCGGTTCAACATTGATCACCACATGACCATATTGACCGCGACCACCGGATTGACGGGCAAATTTAACATCAATTTTTTCTACGCGCTTTGTAATCGCTTCAGTATAAGCCACCTGTGGCGTACCGACATTGGCCTGAACTTTAAACTCACGCAGCAAGCGGTCAACCAACACTTCCAAGTGAAGCTCACCCATACCGGCAATAATCGTTTGACCGGTGTCGGGGTGGATTGAAACTTTAAAAGTGGGATCTTCTTCAGCCAGCTTACCCAGCCCTTTGGACAATGCATCCTGATCAGCTTTGGTCGCGGGCTCTACCGAAACTTCAACAACCGGTTCAGGGAACTCCATGGATTCCAACAGAATTTCATTTTTCTCTTCACAAAGTGTGTGTCCGGTATGGGAATTTTTCAGACCCACCGCAGCCACAATCTCACCGGCTGATACTTTATCTAATTCTTCTCTTTTATTAGCGTGCATTAACAGGATACGGCTAATTCTTTCGCGCTTGCCTGTATTCGGATTAGCCACATAAGAACCGGCATTCAAAACTCCAGAATACACACGCATAAAGGTCAGTTTACCCACGTAAGGATCGGTCATTACCTTAAATGCTAATGCACTAAAAGGATCATCCTCACTGGGCTCACGCACCAATTCTACATCTGAATCATCCGGGTCAAAACCGCTAATTGCGCCAATATCAATTGGAGATGGCAGAAAATCATTCACCGCATCCAACAAACGCTGAACACCTTTATTTTTGAATGCGGATCCACACAAGGTTGGTACAAAGGTATTATCCAAACACCCCTTACGGATAGCGACTTTCAGCTCTGCTTCGGTAATTTCTTCATCGCCTAAATATTTTTCCAGCAGATGCTCGTCATAACTGGCAGTTTCTTCAATCAGGTGATGACGCCATTTTTCTGCTTCCTCTTTCATATCATTGGGAATTTCGCCAATATCAAAATGGGCACCCAAGGAAGATTCATTATAAAGAATAGCTTTCATTGTAATCAAATCAATGATACCGGTAAAAATATCACCTGCGCCTATCGGCAGAACGATGGGCAACGGATTTGCGCCCAGACGTTCTTTAATCATTTCTAATACATGGTAAAAATCAGCGCCGGTGCGATCCATTTTATTAACAAATGCAATCCGCGGTACACCATATTTATCGGCTTGGCGCCATACGGTTTCACTCTGAGGTTCTACACCGCCCACTGCGCAGAATACAGCGCAAGAACCGTCCAGAACGCGCAAGGACCGCTCAACCTCCACAGTGAAGTCAACGTGCCCCGGTGTATCAATAATATTAATTCGATGATCTTCCCAAATGGCAGTGGTTGCAGCAGACGTAATTGTAATACCACGTTCTTTTTCCTGCTCCATCCAGTCCATGGTGGCGCCACCTTCGTGAACTTCGCCAATTTTATGAGTACGGCCGGTATAATAAAGGATACGTTCTGTTAAGGTTGTTTTACCAGCATCAATGTGGGCCATGATACCGATATTCCGAACGTTATCTAATGCAATCTTTTTCATAGAATTCTATAAACGTTTATCTAAAATGAGCGAAGGCACGGTTAGCTTCAGCCATCCGGTGCGTATCTTCTTTCTTCTTAATTGCGCCGCCTTCATTGTTGGCAGCGGAGATCAATTCAGCAGCCAATCGGTCAGCCATCGCTTTACCGGAACGACCGCGCGCTGCATTAATAATCCAGTGGGAGGCGAGAAAAAACTGCCTGTGCTTAGGCACTTCAATCGGAACCTGGTAGTTGGCGCCGCCAATACGACGGGATTTCACTTCTAACATGGGTTGCGTATTTTTGATGGCCAATTTGAAAATTTCAACACCGTCTTTTTTGGTACGGGACTTCACCGTACCCATGGCACCATAAAATATCTGTTCGGCAATACCCTTTTTACCGCCAAGCATCAGGTAATTCATAAATTTAGCCACTTCCAGATCATTGTAGATCGGATCGGGTAAAATTTGTCTTTTTTCTGGTCTTCTTCTTCTCATGATTAAGCTTTTGGTCGTTTAGCGCCATAACGGGAACGGCTAGTTTTACGGTCAGACACACCGGCAGTATCCAATGTACCGCGCACAATGTGATAACGAACACCGGGCAAGTCTTTTACACGGCCGCCTTCAATCAAAACGATCGAGTGCTCTTGAAGATTGTGCCCTTCCCCAGGGATATACGCAGTAACCTCAATCCCATTGGTTAACCGCACCCGAGCCACTTTTCGCAGGGCCGAGTTCGGTTTTTTCGGGGTAGTTGTATATACACGTGTACATACCCCACGTTTTTGGGGATTTCCTTTTAAAGCGGGGGTAGCGTTTTTTTTCTTTACCCGCTTTCTTCCTTGGCGAACTAATTGGTTTATCGTCGGCATTTCGGTTCCATAAAAGCTTATAAAATTACGATGGATTTAAAATGTGTAGCAATTGGTTTTTAAATCAAATCCAATTTATTATGCTACTTTTGGTTCAATTTCCGTTTCAGTTGCTTCCGGTACTTTTTTAAAGCTGGAACTGGGGTCTGAAACAAAAATATTTTTAAGATGGGGAGAGCCCGATCCGGCAGGAATCAATCGCCCTACCGCAACATTTTCTTTTAATCCACGGAGATAGTCCGTTTTACCCGAGGTTGAAGCATCTGTTAACACGCGGGTTGTTTCCTGGAAAGATGCAGCTGAAATAAAGCTTTCTGTATTCAAGGAAGCCCGGGTAATACCCATCAATAAGGGGTTAAAAGTTGCCGGTTTCACTTTCCGCGATTTTGCGGGCGTTTTCCCGTCTTCTTTTAAGGTTTTATTGATTTCCAGGTATTCCTTCTTATCCACCAAGGCATCCTCTTCCAGTTCCGAATCTCCAGAATCAGTGATTGCTACCATTGCTTGCAGCTTTTCATTGGTTTCAAAGAATTCAGCTCTATTAACCCTATCCTGAGGCAAGAAGTGCGAATCACCCACTTCATCAATGCTGACCTTCTGCATCATCTGGCGCACAATGACTTCAATGTGCTTGTCGTCAATTTTTACACCTTGCAGGCGGTAAACTTCCTGGATTTCGTTCACTAAATATTCACGCACCTTGTTGGGGCCCAAAATTTTCAAAATATCCGTTGGTGAGATACTGCCTTCACAGAGAGATGTACCGGCTGTGATTTTATCCCCTTCGTGCACAACTACATGCTTACCATAAGGAATGGAGTAGGTCCGCACATCACCGTCAACACCTTCGACCATGATCTTACGCACACCGCGTTTGGTTTCCCCAAATTTGACCAAACCATCAATTTCAGAAACAACGGCTGGGTCGCCCGGTTTACGCGCTTCGAACAATTCTGTTACCCTTGGAAGTCCACCGGTAATATCACGTGTTTTACCAATGGCCCGAGGAATTTTTACGAGCGTTTGACCGCGGGTGACTTTATCACCCTTGCGCACGACAAGGTTGGCATTCACAGGCAGAATGGTCCCACCGGCAAGGATGGTCCCCTCTTTATCCACAATTTCAACATGCGGGCTGAGGTTACGGTCTTTAGATTCGACAATAACCATTTGTTTTTTACCGCCTTCAACCGCCTCAACCTGGTAGGTTTCATTTTCAATAAAGTCTTTCAACTCTACAATACCGGTCTGACGCGCTAAGATAACATCTGTATAGGGGTCCCACTGGAACAGGATTGTGCCTGCCTCAATATTTTCACCATTCTCCACATTCAGGCTTGCGCCATAGGGCACATTGTATTCAGCCGTGACACGACTATCTTCGTCGGTAATCGCAATCTTCGCATGGCGAACCATACAACGGGTCACCAACACCCCGGCTTCATCCTTCGCTTCAGCCACTTCAAGATTATCAGAATAATTGACAATCCCAGCTCGCTTGGTCTGCATTTCTGACTGCTCAATAATACGTGTCGCCGTACCACCGATATGGAATGTCCGCAAGGTCAGCTGCGTACCAGGCTCACCGATACTTTGCGCCGCCTGAATACCGACAGACGTGCCCAAATCAACCAATTTATGATTGGATGGATTCCAACCGTAACATTTCGCGCACACACCGCGAAGCGACTCGCAGGTGAGTACCGAACGGATACGCAGGGATTCAATATTACTGTCGGCAATAATTATTGCTTCATCATCTCTGACCATAGTCCCGGCTTTAATCAACGCTTTACCATCTTCGATAAAATCTTCTAAGACCGTCCGTCCGAGAACTCTTTCGGACAATGGTTCAATGATATCTTCCCCTTCTTTCAGGTCATCAGCTAAAATACCATTAATGGTACCACAATCAATTTCAGAAATCACCACATCCTGGGCCACATCAACGAGACGACGCGTCAGGTAACCGGCATCAGCTGTTTTCAATGCTGTATCGGCCAAACCCTTACGGGCACCGTGAGTGGAAATAAAGTATTCCTGGACAGAAAGCCCTTCTTTAAAGTTTGAAGTAATCGGTGATTCAATAATCTCCCCCTTACTCCCAGTCATGGATTTTTGAGGTTTCGCCATCAATCCACGCATACCGGCCAACTGTTTAATCTGGTCCTGACTACCACGGGCACCGGAGTCAGCCATCATAAATACAGGGTTAAAGCCCTGGTCGTTGGATTGCATGCCATCCATCATTGAGGCCGCCACATCGTTGGTGGCATGGGTCCATACATCAATGACTTTATTATACCGTTCACCGTCGGTCAATACGTGGCGTTTAAATTTATCCTGGATACCATCCACTTCTTTTTGCGCCGCATCAATAAGGCCGTTCTTTGCTTCAGGAATTAAAATATCACTGATCGCAATGGAAATACCTGCCTGTGTCGCCGCGTTAAAACCAAGATTTTTCAGCTTATCTAAAAAGACAACTGTCTTTTGGTTACCAGCGATCAAATAGGTTTCATTCACCAGTTTACTCAGACGCTTTTTATCAATCATATCATCAACATAAGCCATTTCCTCAGGAAGGATGGCGTTAATGATAACACGGCCAACGGTGGTATCCTTATACCATACACCATTGTGGCGTACATTAATAATTGCATTTACATCAACAGCTTTATTTTCGTAGGCCAGGGCGACCTCTTTAAACGAGCCGAACGTTTTACCTTCACCTTTAGCGCCTTCACGCTTCCGTGTGAGGTAGTAGGTCCCAAGGACCATATCCTGTGAGGGCAAGGCCAAAGGTTTACCATTCGCAGGATGTAAAATATTATGACTGGAAAGCATCAAAACGCGCGCTTCCATTTGCGCCGCCAAGGACAAGGGTACATGAACCGCCATCTGGTCACCGTCAAAGTCAGCATTAAATGCGGAACATACCAATGGATGGATCCGCAGCGCTTTGCCATCAACCAATACGGGCTGAAAGGCCTGAATCCCTAAACGGTGAAGGGTCGGCGCACGGTTGAGCAGTACAGGATGATCCTGAACGACATATTCAAGCACCTTATAAACAATCGGGTCCTTATCTTCAATTAACAGTTTTGCACTGCGCGGAGTCTGGGCATAGCCGCGGGCCATCAGTTCATTGATCATGTGAGGCTTGAAAAGTTCAAGCGCCATATTTTTCGGCAGACCACATTCGTGGAGTTCAAGCTCCGGACCAACAACAATTACAGAACGTCCGGAATAATCGACACGTTTACCCAATAAGTTTTGGCGAAAGCGACCGGTTTTACCGCGAATCATATCAGAGATGGATTTCAAGGGACGGCGGGTACCACTGCGAATGGCCGTTTTACGGCGGCTATTGTCGAACAACGCATCCACCGATTCCTGGAGCATCCGTTTTTCATTGCGCAGGATAACATCCGGCGCCTTGATTTCCATCAACTGTTTTAAACGGTTGTTCCGGATAATGATCCGACGATACAGGTCATTCAAATCACTGGCAGCAAAACGACCCCCATCCAAGGGAACGAGGGGACGCAATTCCGGCGGTATCACCGGCAGAATGGAAACAACCATCCATTCAGGTTTATTAACCTTCTTAACAGTGGCAATATCAACTAAAAATGATTTTACCACTTTTAATCGCTTGAGCGCTTCTTCACGCTTCTGTTTCGATTTTGAATTTTTGAGAACGTCTTCCAATTCACGGCGAAGTTCGACAAGATTCATACGGGATAGCATTTCTTTCAGCGCTTCACCACCCATGGAGGCATAGAAATAGTCTTCATTGTCACGCTCTTCTTCACTCACCGCATCGAAACCATAAAGATGTTCCAGTTCTAAAAATTCTGGTTCATCGATCATTTCAAATTGTTCTTTACCACTCTTACCCGGTTCAATCACCAGGAATTTTTCATAGTAAACGATCTTTTCTAAATTCTTCGTACTGATACCGGCGAGGTAACTCAGCTTTGAAGGAATCGAGCGCAAATACCAGATATGAACCACCGGCACGGCCAAGGTAATGTGCCCCATCCGTTCGCGACGGACTTTTTTGCGGGTGACTTCTACACCACAGCGGTCACAGATAATACCACGATAGCGAATGCCTTTATATTTACCGCAATGGCACTCATAGTCTTTCACAGGACCAAAGATCTTTTCACAAAACAGACCATCTTTTTCCGGCTTATAGGAACGGTAGTTGATTGTTTCTGGCTTTAAAATTTCACCGTAGGATTTCTGTAAAATACTTTCCGGTGAAGCTAATCCAATCGTAATTGATGAAAAGCCTTTAGTAGTATCCAATTTGTTGGTTTGAATGAAGGTCAATGTAATTCTCCCCTAGTCTAGTTCGATGTCTAAGCCAAGTCCCTGCAATTCCTTAATGAGTACGTTAAACGACTCAGGAACGCCAAATGCCGGCAGGTCTTCACCTTTTACGATTGAGTTGTAAACCTTTGATCGGCCATCCACGTCGTCAGATTTGACGGTTAGGATTTCCTGCAAGGTATGGGCAGCGCCATAGGCTTCTAATGCCCAGCATTCCATCTCACCGAAACGCTGTCCACCAAATTGAGCCTTACCGCCTAACGGCTGCTGGGTGACCAGCGAGTAAGGGCCGGTCGAGCGTGCATGCATTTTATCATCCACCATATGACTCAGCTTCATCATATAAATTGTACCCACGGTAACGGGGTTATCCAATTTTTCACCTGTACGGCCATCAATCAATGTTGTTTTGCCCGTCACAGGAAGTCCGGCTTTTTTCATTTCAGCTTCCACTTCCTCAGGTGTTGCGCCGTTAAACACCGGTGTTGAGTATTTTACACCCAACACTTCGCCAGCCCAACCTAACATGGTTTCATAAAGCTGACCCAAGTTCATACGGGACGGTACACCCAGTGGATTCAAAACAACATCAACCGGTGTGCCGTCTTCAAGGAACGGCATATCTTCTTCCGGGACGACTGTGGCAACCACACCCTTATTACCGTGACGGCCGGCCATTTTATCACCGACCTGAATCTTACGTTTGTTGGCAATGTCAACCTTAGCCAGTTTCAAAATACCCGGCTGCAGTTCATCCCCTACGCGCAGCTTGAATACATCTTTTTCGAGTGTTTCTTCAATAATCCGCCATTCTTTCCAGAATGAACGCCAAACCGCTTTAATCCGTCTCCAGGCCTGTTTGTCTTCAACCCAGGCGGCATCCTGAGCAAAACGTTCCAGGTTATAGGTGTTCAACCGTTTGGCTGTAAGTTTTGTCCCTTTTTTGATCAGGGTACGCCCAGAAGAAATATCGCGAATACCATCGGAAACCTGGTCCTTCAGCAATACCATCAGTTTCACGTCGCGCGCTTCTTTCAGCTCTTTTTTCCGAACGGCGGTTACTTTCTGGATTTCCAGAATGTTTTTTCTTTCTTCAGTGCGGGCAGTTCTACTGCGTTTTTCAAATAATTTGGTGCCAATTACAACACCTTTCACACCGGTATCAGCGCGTTTTGAAGCGTCTTTCACTTCTCCTGCTTTTTCACCAAAAATGGCCCGCAGCAGTTTTTCTTCCGGTGTGGGGTCGGTTTCACCTTTGGGCGTCACTTTACCAATTAATATATCGCCATCACGAACTTTGGCGCCGATGCGAATAATACCGCGATCGTCTAATTCCTTGGTGGCATCTTCTCCCACGTTGGGAATTTCTGCTGTCAGCTCTTCCTCACCGCGTTTGGTATCCCGGACTTCAAGTTCAATTTCATTTATATGAACACTGGTGAACAAATCTTCTTTCACCATACGTTCACTGATGACAATGGCATCCTCAAAATTGTACCCACGCCAGGGCATGAAGGCAACAGTCACATTTTTACCTAAGGCAAGTTCACCATTCTGGGTGGATGTACCATCAGCAATCGGTTGCCCCTTTTCAACTTTTTCACCTTCAGAAACGATCGGGCGCTGGTTTTGACAGCTATTCTGGTTGGTTCGTTTGAACTTCCTGAGATTAACTGTCACGAGGTTTTCACCTTCAACCAAAGCCAAATCTTCAGGCACGTCGTAGGTTCTGAGTACAATTTTTTCAGAATCAACATAATGGACGCGACCACTATAGGGCGCCACAACAGCTGAACGTGAATCCAGGGCAACTTTCGTTTCAATACCGGTCCCGACAATGGGTGCATCCGGTCGCATCAAGGGTACACTTTGACGCTGCATATTGGAACCCATCAAGGCACGGTTCGCGTCATCATGTTCTAAAAATGGGATCAGGGAGGCAGCCACGGATAAAATTTGGTTCGGCGCCACATCCATGAACTGGACCTGGTCCGGTGTTACAATGGGGAAGTCACCCTTAATTCGGGCGCGAATGTGCTCATTGGTTAAAATATCTTCCTTGCCTAACTCCTCATCAGATTGGGCAATCATTACCCGGTCTTCATCATCAGCTGAAAGGTACTCAACTGTATGGGTGGCATAGGCATGCCCATTTTTTACATTCACTTTGCGGTACGGCGCTTCGATAAATCCATGGCGGTTCACTTTAGCCAATAAGGCCAAAGATGAAATCAGACCAATGTTTGGCCCTTCCGGTGTTTCAATGGGACATAGACGACCGTAGTGCGTGTAGTGAACGTCACGAACTTCAAATCCGGCACGTTCACGCGTCAAGCCGCCGGGCCCTAATGCAGAAATACGGCGTTTATGGGTTACCTCTGCCAATGGATTAGTTTGATCGCCAAACTGGGACAACTGACTGGTGCCAAAAAAGGTATTCACCACAGTCGTCACAACACGAGAGTTGATTAAATCCTGCGGTGTGATGGATTCCTGTTCACGGAGATTCATCCGTTCATAAATGGTGCGGAGCATCCGGCTCAGAGCAACAGAGAATTGGTTGGTGAGCTGTTCACCAATGGATTTTACACGACGATTGCCTAAATGGTCAATATCGTCAGATCCTCTCTCACCTTTACGCATGTCCACCAGGAAATTCACTACCTGGATGATATCATCCATGGTCAGGACCGTATCCTCAACGGGTACATTTAAACCAAACTGCTGGTTCAAACGATAACGGCCCACTTCGCCCAAATCATATTTTTTGGGGTTAAAGAAAATTCTTTCAATGAATTTCTGTGCCGTTTCAAGGTTCGGCGGTTCACCGGAACGGAGCAATTGATAAACAACGCTTAAAGCTTCTTCCGTATTCTTGGACGGATCCTTAATCATTGAATTCAGAAGCATCATGGCATGGAAATTTTTATTCTGGTTCACAACTTCCACAGAATTGATTTTTGCTTCTTTTAGATCATCAATGATTTCCTGCGACAGTTCAGTGCCGCCTTCCATGAAAATTTCACCTGTTTCATGGTCAATAACATCTTCAACAACGGTACAACCAATCATCTGGGAAATATTTTTTGACCTGAGCTTAACTTCTTCAATACAACCGAAAGCGCGGAAGATGTCTGCATTGGTTGAATACCCAAGGGCACGCAACAACATGGTGACCGGGAATTTCCTGCGGCGGTCAATAATTGCAAAAATACAATCATTAATATCGGTGGTAAAGTCAACCCATGACCCACGGAATGGAATGATCCTTGCCTGGTACAACTTGGTACCATTAGGGTGGACGGATTGATCAAAGAATACACCGGGTGAGCGCTGCAATTGAGAAACAATCACACGTTCGGCACCATTAATTACAAAGGTGCCTTTGGGGGTCATGTAAGGGATGTTCCCGAAATAGACTTCCTGCTCAATGGATTGATCGTATTTGCTGCGATCATCCTCATTGGTAATATGAAGAACCAGACGGACTTTCAGCGGAACTGAATAAGTCAATCCCCGGTCAATACATTCTTCGGGGGTGTATTTCGCTAATCCCAGAAAATAGCTTTTGTATTCCAGGACATAGTTGCGATGTGAATCCTCAATCGGAAACACATTTGTAAACACCTCTTCAAGTCCGATGTTAAGGCGTTCTTCTTCAGGAAGGTTTTCTTGAATAAAAGATTGAAATGCATCGACCTGTACGGATAACAGGTCAGGAAATTCAACCTCTGCTTTCGTCTTCTCGAACGTATGACGCTCGGCGTACGGATTGGTTATGGCAGCCAATTAAGCCTCCATTGTAAAAGTGGAAAAGGGCGCGATAGTGTCTGTTAAAAAGATAGGTGTTGGCGTCGACTTATTTAAGTTCGACAGAAGCACCGGCCTCTTCGAGTTGAGATTTAACTTCTTCAGCTTCAGATTTGGAAACACCTTCTTTAATTGCTTTTGGTGCACTATCAACCAATGCTTTGGCTTCTTTCAAGCCCAAGCTAGTGAGTGTGCGAACCACCTTGATCACATTGATTTTTGAAGAACCGGCCGATGTCAATACAACATCAAATTCGGTTTGTTCTTCAGCAGCAGCTTCACCGCCTCCAGCGGGAGCAGCAGCGACAGCAGCAACAGGCGCTGCAGCGGTTACACCAAATTTTTCTTCGATTTCACTGATCAGATCAGAGATTTCCATCATATTGGCATTTTCAAGATAGGTTAGCACATCGGCTCTGGTAGTATCAGCCATTGTCATTGCTCCTTATTATGTCTTAATTAGATTTTTGGTCTTTTAAATTGCTTAATGCATTACCCAAATCGGTCATAGGCGATTTGAGTGCCCACATCAATTGGGTCATGGGGGATTGTAATAGCGCGGCCAGTTTCGCCAGCAATTCTTCCTTCGTCGGCATATCAGCAATTCGTTTGAATTCACTGCCGTCTAAAACATCCCCATCAAACACAATTCCCTTCACTTCGGGCAGATCGTGGTCTTTTGTGAATTTTTTTAATACGCGGGCCGGACTGGTTGGATCTTCATAGGAAAGGGCGATCGCCGTTGGCCCGCTTAAGTACTGATCCAATCCTTCCAGCGCATTATTCTTCGCCGCCAGTTTTAAAAGTGTATTTTTAGCTACTTGAAATTCCACATCATTGGCATGGAATTCCTGACGAAGTGTGGTGATATCTTCGACGTTCAGTCCAAGATATTCGGTAATATAAACTGCTTTCGCTCGACCGAGCTTTTCGCTTAATACTTCAACCTGTTGAATATTTTTTGTATTCGGCATTTGCTTACCTAATGCTTCCTTGATCAACTTTAATGCCAGGCCCCATCGTTGTAGAAACACTCATCTTTTTTAAGTAGGTCCCCTTAACTGAAGCAGGCTTGGCTTTCATTACGGTATCATAAATGGCACGGATATTTTCGACCAATGCACTTTCTTCAAACGAACTTTTACCGCATTGGGTATGGACAATGCCAGTCTTTTCAACGCGCAGTTCAATTTTACCGGCTTTTAATTCTTTTACGGCATTGGCCACATCTATGGTAACAGTACCACTTTTTGGATTAGGCATCAATCCTTTGGGCCCAAGTATTTTTCCCAGTTTCCCCAACTCAGGCATCATATCCGGGGTAGCGATAATTTTATCCACAGCATCCCAGCCGCCTTTAATTTTTTCCAGGAATTCTTTACCGACATAATCTGCGCCGGCTTCCTGGGCTTCTTTTTCCTTCGCCCCCTGAGTCACAACGAGCACTTTCACTTTCTTACCGGTACCATGGGGCAAGGTGGTTGTGACACGAATATTTTGGTCCGCATGACGGGGATCAACACCTAAATTAATGGCCAAATCAACAGACTCATCAAATTTTACAAATTTCAAGTCTTTAACCAGTTTGACCGCATCTTCCAGGGAATATTCCTTCATGCGATCCAGTTTCCCCTGAGCTGCTTTTAGATTTTTTGAAATCTTCATTAGCCTTGCACCTCTAATCCCATACTGCGGGCAGTTCCGCGGATCATTTCCATGGCCATTTCAACTGAATTGGCGTTTAAATCTTTCATTTTGATTTCGGCAATTTCCCGCAAATCCGTTTCGGATACTTTACCGACTTTTTCGCGGTTGGGCTCACCGGAACCTTTTGGAACACCCGCTTTTTTCTTCAGCAATACAGCCGCAGGTGGTGTTTTGGTTATAAAAGTAAAACTGCGATCAGCATACACCGTAATTACGACCGGGATAATCATTCCAGCCTGATCCTGAGTTGCGGCGTTAAACGCTTTACAGAATTCCATAATATTGACACCGTGCTGACCCAGAGCAGGTCCAACCGGAGGTGCCGGATTTGCTTGTCCAGCCGGAATCTGAAGCTTAATAAACCCTGAAACTTTTTTTGCCATTACTTAGCCTATTTTTCTAATTCAACCTGTAAAAAATCTAATTCGATCGGCGTCGGCCTACCGAAGATACTCACGGAAACCTTCACCTTCTGTTTTTCCTCATTCACCTCATTCACAAACCCGGAAAAGTCCGCAAAAGGACCATCAGTTACTTTCACCGTATCACCTACGCGGTAAGGCGCCACCACCACTTCACGGCCTTCACGACCTTCAACTTCTCCAAGGATGCGAGTCACTTCCTCTTCCTTAAGCGCCTGGGGTTCCCCGCCGGCGCCAACAAAGTTCATCACACCAGTTGTATTTTCCACTAAGTGGCGCGCTTCCCTGGATTCACTCATGTTGATCAGAATGTATCCGGGGAAAAAGACTTTATTCTTAACCTTCTTTTTACCATCTTTCATTTCAACGATATTTTCAGAAGGAACCAGAACGTTTTCCACTTCCTCAGAAAGCCCCTGAAAATCCAACTCAAAGAGCAGATTGTCGCGCACTTTCTTTTCTTTACCGGAAACCACTCTGAGGGTATACCACTTCATAGCTTAAAGGACGACCTGTAATACAGTTGCAAGAATTCGATCAATAAAAAACAGAAACACACTGATCATAATTGAAAATGAAATCACCACAAAAGTAGAGCCTTTCAATTCATCCCAATTGGGCCAGGAGACTTTTTTCATTTCGAATTTAACGTCGGAAAAAAACTTTTTGATCTTATTCATTATGCTTTAACTAAATTGATTTTCCAAATTCAGTTTTTAATTTTTTGCAGGAGTGACAGGACTTGAACCTGCAACCCCCGGTTTTGGAGACCGGTGCTCTACCAATTGAGCTACACTCCTTTACGAAATTCCCAGCCGACCCATCGGACGACTGGGAGTTCTACAGGAAGATTTATTTGGTCTCTTTAAAGATGACGTGCTTACGAACAACCGGGTCGTATTTACGATACTCCACGCGTTCAGGATGCAGACGTTTACTTTTGGCCACCGTATACCGGTAACCGGTGCCAGCTGTACTTTCCAGCTGAATAATTGCCCGCTTGCTATTGCCAGCCATTTTAAGAGTCTCCTATTCTACAATCTCAGTAACAACACCGGCGCCCACTGTATGACCGCCTTCACGAATGGCGAAGCGCAGCTCCTTATCCATGGCAATCGGTGTAATCAATTCGACTTCTAATTCCACATTATCACCGGGCATCACCATTTCCGTGCCGCCGGGCAGGGTGGCCACACCGGTCACATCCGTGGTCCGGAAGTAAAACTGGGGACGGTAGCCGTTGAAAAATGGGGTATGACGGCCACCTTCGTCTTTCTTTAGGACATACACACTGGCTTTAAACTTGGTGTGCGGTGTAATCGAACCGGGTTTGGCCAAAACCATCCCGCGGGTTAATTCTTCTTTATCCACACCGCGCAGCAACAGCCCGGCATTATCACCGGCCCGGCCTTCATCTAACAGCTTGCGGAACATTTCCACACCCGTTACAGTGGTCTTCTTATTGGTGCCCATACCGATCATTTCCACTTCATCGCCCACTTTGACGATACCGCTTTCAATACGGCCGGTACCCACAGTACCCCGTCCGGTGATGGAGAATACATCCTCAACCGGCATTAAAAATGCTTTATCAATGTCCCGTTCCGGTTCCGGAATAAAGCTGTCACAGGCTTCCATCAGTTCAGCGATACATGCCGTGGCCACTTCATCATTCACGTTATTCAGCGCATTTAAGGCGCTGCCCTTCACGATGGGAATATCATCGCCGGGGAAATCATATTCATTCAGCAGGTCACGGAGTTCCATTTCCACCAGCTCAATCAGTTCTTCATCATCCACCTGGTCGGTCTTGTTCATAAACACGACGATGGAAGGGACATTCACCTGGCGCGCTAAGAGGACGTGTTCCCGGGTCTGGGGCATGGGGCCGTCAGCGGCCGATACCACTAAAATCGCACCGTCCATCTGGGCAGCGCCGGTAATCATATTTTTAATATAGTCAGCGTGACCGGGACAGTCCACGTGAGCGTAGTGACGGTTGGCGGTTTCATACTCCACATGAGCGGTCTGGATGGTAATACCGCGTTCTCTTTCTTCCGGTGCATTATCAATGCTGTCGAAAGAACGCACTTCACTCAAGCCCTTGGCAGACTGGGTCATGGTAATCGCTGCCGTCAGCGTTGTTTTACCATGGTCCACGTGACCAATCGTCCCAATGTTTAAATGGGGTTTACTCCGTTCAAATTTTTCTTTTGCCATCTTCTATTAATCCTCCTGAATTAATTTCATCTCATCCTGAAAGAGAGCCTACGGCCGGGATTGAACCGGCGACCTCTTCCTTACCAAGGAAGTGCTCTACCACTGAGCTACGTAGGCACTTCGAGCGGGTGATGGGAATCGAACCCACGCCACCAGCTTGGAAGGCTGGGGTTCTACCATTGAACTACACCCGCAGCGTGGGGAGAGAAGGATTCGAACCTCCGTAGACATTCGTCGGCAGATTTACAGTCTGCTGCCTTTAACCACTCGGCCATCTCCCCGCTAAACTCATTGCCTTGTTAATAAACGTTTCGACTTTTCCAATCAAACGATTCAACATGAGCCGGCGAAGGGATTCGAACCCCCGACCTGCTGATTACAAATCAGCTGCTCTACCAACTGAGCTACACCGGCAAGTCGGAACTCAATCCAAAATCCTGCTTGGATTTCATTCCCGGATTTGACCCGTTGCTCGGATCGTTTTATCGTCGATTATCAACACGCTTGGCACAGTTCTTGTATGCACTAAGCCCTGCGACAGCCGAAAAAAGCCACGAAAACTAAGTTAAATATTTCTTAATGACAATCGTTTTTGATGAAAATAATTGAAATAAAATAGAAATTATTTACAAAATGTCCTTAGACATTTCATCAGAGCAACTCCACCCCTACTTAATATTCCCTGCCTTCCCTTTAAGTAGGCGGTCGGGCCAAAGAATATTCGCAGTCAAGAACCACAATTAAAGAAGTCCAGAATGGATACCGGATATTTTCTTTGAAAATTCCGGTATGACAGTAATCGAGGGTGGATTAGGTCTCATTGTCATCCCGGAATCCGAAGGGTATCCGGGATCCAGAGTCAGACAAGATTGAATAAATATCAGATGCACTTATTGTGTTAAATCTCTAATCAAACCATTCTTCTGCCAAGTCTTCCCATTCTGGGTTTAATTCTTCAATCAAGGCAATTTTCCATGCTCGACGCCATTTTTTGATCTGTTTTCTCGATGGATCGCCGCACCAACATCGTCCGTTTCTTCAAAATATACCAACTTATTAATACCATACTTTTTGGTGAAAACACTGCCAGCACCCTGTTTATGGTCATAAACTCTTTGAAAAAGATGATTTGTCATACCCGTATAAAGGGTGCCATTACGTTTATTGGTCATGATGTAAACATAATAAGTATAACTGTACATGACGCAAATTAATGCGGATATTGAAATTTGTTATAGAGAAATATAAATGTTGGTTTTGGTCCCCGGATAAATGCATCTGCATTTTCCGGGGTGACAGTATGGGTTAGTGGATTGGATCGTTGTCATCCCGGAATCCGAATGGTATCCGGGATCCAGAGTAACAAAAAAGGAATTATTTCGGTGACAGTTTGGCGCCGTCCGGTGTGTCTTTTACAATCCACCCTTTGGAAAGGATTAAATCCCGTAGTTCATCAGCCTTGGACCAATCTTTATTCCGGCGGGCCTGTTCCCTTTCTGCAGCCAAATCTAATACCTCTTGAGGTGTGGATTCTTTCTCGGGCAATACACCAAAAATCGAATCGAAATAAGTGATAAAATTCAATCCGCTACTTGCTTGATCAAGCGTCATCTTATCCTGGTCCAATTCAATATTGGCGGCCCGGATCCAATCGAAAAAAACAGCTAAAGCCCTGGGTGCATCCAGGTCATCTTCCAATGCAGCATTAAAATCATGAATAACATTGGGATATGCGTCCCCGGCTTCATTGTTAACCCCTTCCAGTCTTGCCTTCAACTCCAGGATGCGTTGAATTCCCATTTTAGCGTCATGTTGCTTGTCCAAGGTAAAATTGACTTTCGTCCGATAATGGCCACTGAGCATAATATATCGAATTTCCTCAGCGCTAAATCCTTTTTCAAACAGATCGGAAATACAGTAAAAATTACCCAGGGATTTACTCATCTTACCCCCGTCCACCATCAAGAATTCCGAATGGAGCCACGTGTTCACAAATGGCGTATCCTTTGCACATACGGATTGAGCAATTTCATTTTCATGATGGGGAAACTTATTATCTACCCCACCGCAGTGAATGTCAAAATGATCACCCAAATATTCCATGGACATGGCGGAGCATTCGATATGCCAACCGGGGCGACCCTTCCCCCAGGGCGAATCCCAAAAGACATCGCCATCTTCTTCTTTATGGGATTTCCATAAAGCAAAATCCTGGGGATTATCCAAGCCGTATTCATCGGACTCCACCCGTTCCGAATGGCGCATTTCAGCCATATTAATATTCGTAAGTGCACCGTATTCCTTGAAGGAATCAATCGAGAAAAAGACGGAACCATCTTCTGCTTTATACGCATGGCCCTTATCCACTAAGGACTGAATCATTTGAATCATGCCATTTACATGATCGGTGGCGGTGGGATAAACGTCGGCGGGAATGATTTTCAGGGCCGCCAGATCACGTTGGAATAATTCCGTATAATGATCAGTGATCTCGGACAGCGGTTTACATTCATCCCGTGACTTCTTGATCGTCTTGTCATCCACATCGGTAATATTCATAACATGCAGCACTTCAAATCCAAGAGCGACTAAAACACGCTTCAGGAAATCCTCGAATAGAAAGGTGCGGAAGTTCCCAATATGAGCTGTGTCATAAACGGTAGGTCCGCAGGTATATAGTTTAACATTCCCCGCTTCTATGGGGATAAAATCTTCCTTTTTTCGGGACAGGGAATTATGAAATCGGAGCACGCTTCTTCCCAACCGATTGGAGAAATTTACTTTCAATATGGACCGCAATGGCCTGCTGAAGTGCATCGATTTGAATGATCAATTTCTCCTCGCCCTTCAAATGCGATACAATCCCCTTGGCTCCTTTCATGGGACCGGCAATCACCTCAACTTCATCCCCGACAGCAAAATATTCCGTCGGTTCAAGTTCATATCCACCCTCCAGGGCCAATCGGATCGATTGAATTACATCATCTTGAACAACGGCGATTTTCCCGCTAAACCTGACGATGGTACTCACCCCATGGGTTTCTAAAACGTAAATCGAGTTTTTTAGCACAATCCGTGCAAATAGATAACTGGGTAAAAGGGGCAAATCCACCCATTTCATGCGGTCGGACCATTTCCGTTTTTGGCGCACCAAGGGCAGGTAGGCCTCAATACCTTTTTTAGATAATTGTTCGAAAGCAACTTTTTCTGCCCGGGGTTTTGACCGGACGGCAATCCACTGTTCCATTAATATTTTATCGCTTCATTAATTATAGTTTGTATCAATTCAGGAAAACGCATTCCGCTTGCTTTGGCTGCTTTGGGCACCAGACTGGTCTCAGTCATGCCCGGCAACGTGTTCACTTCCAAAAACCACGCTTTTCCATTTTCATCTAATCGAAAATCCACCCTGGAATAATGACGGCAACTAAACAATTTATGAATTTTTACGGCTGACGTCTGAATGGCTTTTGTCAAATCTTCTGCAATATCGGCGGGACAAAAATAATCGGTCATCCCTTTGGTATATTTGCATTCATAATCATATAGGTCATGGGAAGGTACAATTTCAACGATAGGGTAAGCTATGTCCCCGATCACAGTGACGGTGATCTCCCTACCGGCTATAAATTCTTCAACCAGGACAACGTCGGCAAAACGCCGTGCCAAGGTAAAAGCATCATTCAATTCCGCTGCATTTTGAACAACGGTCAACCCAATCGTGCTACCCTGATCATTGGGCTTGACAACCACAGGATAGTTCAGATCATCACCAGCGGGAATTTCATCATCTAACCCTAAAGACATCCAGTCAGGAGTCGGAATGCCCTTCCGGTGAACGAGGGCTTTACTGACACGCTTATCCATGCAAATGGCCGATGCTTCATTGCCGGAACCGGTGTAGCATACCCCCAAAGACTGGAGGAAGCCGGGAATGACCCCATTCTCACCGTCACCGCCGTGAAGCGCATTAAAGACAACGTCCACCGATAACAGGTTCGGAATCAGGGATTGAATATCATCTTGCAGATCCAAGTCCAACACATCGTGACCCAAATCTTTACAGGCGGCTGATATGGCTTTTCCAGAGTTTAGGGACACCTCTCGCTCCGCGGAATTTCCACCGAATAAAACGCCGATCTTCATGCGGTTTTCATATCCAATATTTGATGGGTCCCATCCATAAGGTCTTGTGCTATAATCGTGGGTGAAAGGTTTCCCAGTTTGGATTGGGTCTCCTGCCCCCGGCCAGTTAATACTAACATCGTATCCATTCCTAAATTTACTCCTGCTTGAATATCCGAAAAAGCATCGCCGATCATGATGGACCTGCCCAAGTCGATATGATGATCTTTGGCGGCCTGGTGGAACATCCCCGTTCCCGGTTTACGAAATTCAGTCGCTTCATCGGGGTGATCGGGGCAATAATAGATGCCCAACAATTCTAATCCATTTTCATAAAATTGGTTCAGGATATAATCATGAATCTCACTCAAGTCTTCCACCTTAATCTTGCCTCGCCCTACGCCGGATTGATTGGTAATAATGCAAAAGCGATTTCCGGCAGCGCTGAGGGATTTCAAGGCATCCATGGTGAAATCATAAAAGGTAAACTGGTCCAAAGAATTTATATATCCCGGATCAGGGTTCAATGTACCGTCGCGGTCAAGGAATATGGTGTCGTACTGTTTCATTCCACAATATGGTGTTCTGAAATATCCTTGATATGGACGGAACTTCTTAGAAAATAACTAAACCCAATCACGATCAAAGGAATAAATCCAACCGCATGTAGGAAAACAGCAAAAGCCTGGGCCTCGACCCTTCCCACAGAAAACAGGGTTGTTAAAACATAAACAGCGGCGGCATGATAGGTGCCCACCGCTCCGGGAGCAGAAGGAATGGCGATCGCCAAAGAAGTTGAAAAGAGCACGACCCCAACTCCAATCCATGACAGGTCAATCCCCGTGGCGAGAATAACGGTATAGGTAATACAATAATAAACCACCCATATAAAAATGCTGTGAAGAACGATTTGCCCCACATGCTTTGTGGCGCGGATTGATGTCAATCCATCGACCATGCTGTTTAGGATGGTCAGGAGGCGATGGGCCAAGGGTTTCTCAAAGATGGGCCATTTTTCAATCCGTTCTATTAAATGAGACTGAGCCCGGCCCAGGGCCAGAACAAACCCAAATCCGAGCAGGGTGATCCCCACAACGGTCACTATGATATTGCGGCCCGTGTCATCGAAAGGATAAAACCACCCGAATACCAATATAGTAACCACGAGTCCCAGCATATCTAAAATGCGTTCAAGGAGTATTGTTCCAAAAGCAGCCGATGTTTCAACCTTATTGCGGGTGGAAATGGTATAGGCCCGCAAGAGTTCGCCCAATCGAAAGGGCAAAACCGCATTCCCGAAATAACCCACCATCGTAGCGGCAAAGAGTGGATGAAAGCGAATATTTTCAATCGGTTCTATAAGCAACTGCCATCGCTCAGCCCGGATTGCAACAGAAAAAACTAACAGCATCGTTGCAGCCGACAACCACAGTAGATTAACAGATTTAAGATGAATCCACAGTTCATCAAAATCAACCTGCCCAAACGCATAGTACAGCCCGGCCGCACTGATGGCAATACTGAGAATAAATTTGATCCACTTATTCACGAAGATCGATCACCTCCGCTGCAGTAGGATTGAAGGAATGGTATAATTTCAAGTCCCCTTTTCTGTAGCTGTTTACTTTCAATGATATGTTCTGATCGGGTCCATATATGATTTTGATCACCTTGGGCTGACCATTTTTTAAAAGTGTTATTTTACCCTTATACCCCATTATGGCGATGTCAAAATCCATGGCAACCAGGTTTTCCCCAATGATCGGTGGGCCAAACTCAACATCCCTGAAATCACCGGTAATTAAGTCAAAAATACTGATATCCCCTTCGATCGTTTGATCAATAATGAGTTGGTTTGTGACTTTGTTCCAGGTTTGAATCGTATCCCCCGCCACATGGACGGTTTCGGAGGCAGTATCCAATACGTAATGTTTTTCTTTTAATATCTCAATCGTGCCACGTTCAACCGAACTGGATTCGAATTGTTTCTGATGAATTTCCACTGAAATTGAAACACCACTGGAATCGTTCATGGCGGCGATGAATTTGTCTTTCCATGGATTCGTCTGCGCCCACATCCCTGCTGAGAGCAGCATAATATAAACCAAACTTCGATTCATGAATGATCAGTCGATCGTTTCCAGGTAGGATTCATCCACTAGCACTTCGCGTGCTTTACTCCCCGTAAATGGGCCTACAATGCCGGCTTGTTCCATTTCGTCTATCAATCGTGCTGCTCGGGAATAGCCGACTTTAAGACGGCGCTGAATGAGTGAAATGGATCCCTGCTGATGAATCACCACCAAGCGCACCGCTTCATTGAATAGATCATCATATCCCCCGTCGTCTCCCGTCACAAGCCCGCCGGCTCCCATGGTTTCACGGGGACTGGAGAGTACCAGGTCTTCCGCTTTCGGTTGTGTGCTGATATGGCCCATGATTGCTTCAATTTCTTCCAAACTTAGGAAGGCATTATGAAGACGGGAGGATTCCGATGAACCATGTCCGAGATAGAGTAAGTCTCCGCGGCCGATGAGTTTTTCCGCGCCCATGCTGTCAATAATCGTCCGTGAATCAATTTTGGTGGCCACTTGGAAGGCTATCCGTGACGGGAAATTGGCCTTAATTACACCGGTGATCACATCCACGGATGGCCGTTGCGTTGCCACTACCAAGTGGATACCGACGGCGCGGGCCAATTGGGCCAGGCGGGCGATGGGCGCTTCCACCTCTTTGGCATTGAGCATCATCAGGTCCGCCAACTCGTCAATCAGAACAACAATGAAAGGCATAATGTCTTCACCCTCGGCCTTCATCTTTTTGTTGTATTCGCCAATATTGCGCACAACCGCATCGGCCAGCACATCATAGCGGCGGCCCATTTCTTTTTCAACCGCACGGAGCGCAAGCACAGCATTTTCCGGTGTAGTGACAATCGGTTCGGTAATATCTTCAATTTTCAGCAGGTGATAATCCGCCAATTCACGGTATACGGCCATTTCCACCTTTTTAGGGTCGATAATCACAAATTTTACTTCATCGGGTGTGGAGCGGTAGATCAAACTGGCCAGGATTGTATTCATGCAAACCGACTTACCGGAACCGGTTGTACCGGCGATAAGCAGATGGGGCATGAGAGCCAGATCCAGGGTGGCAATCTCACCCGTCGTGTTTTTTCCCACAGCCAGGGTCAGTTTTGATTCAGAGGTGGCGAATCTTTCAGAATTGATGACTGATTTGAAATACACCATATCGGGATTGCGATTGGGAATTTCTATCCCGACAGAAGATTTCCCCGGGATGGGGGCGATCACGCGGACGCGGCTGGCTTCCATCACCCGGGCCAGATCATCGGATAAAGCGACGAATTTATTGACCCGAACCCCTTCCGCCGGTTCTACTTCAAATAAAGTAATAACCGGGCCGGGACTGACATTTACCACCTTGCCGACGACTCCAAATGTTTGCAGCGATTGCTGAAGAAAATTTGCCCGCTCCACTAATTCGTCACGGCTCATACCGCTCTGCACATTGACAGGACTTGTTAATAAATCTGCCGAAGGTAATTGATAGGCTCTCTTAGGCACCTTTCGCTCCTGGACCGTATCCAGATCAATTTCTGTTTCCTCCACCATTTCTCCCACTTCAATATCGCCTTCATCCATATCAACTGATTCAGGTGTGTCCGTTTGATTTTCAACCATTTCTGCAGGTACTTGGTCATTTTCATCAGTGCCTTCCCGCTCAACTGGAATTCCCTCAAATGGCTGTTTCGTTACTTCTTCAGGTTGGATGTCCGGTTCATCTTTGATTACTGTCGTTTCCTCATGGGGTTTGGACTTTGGTTCGAATATGGTTTCATCCCGTTTTCGCTGTTCATCAATTTTGGCAATCAAACTTTGGGTATGACGCCTTTTTTCATCTTCAACATTTTTTTGTTCAGAAACCAGTTTTCTGTCTTCACGTTTTTTCCGGATCACAGCTATAAAGGTCCTGATCGGTTCATAAAAACTGAATCCGAAATAGCCCCGGACCAGCACCAGCCACAGCGCCAGCAGGACGATGACAATACCTATCCCGCCGACAAAATCATAAATAAATTGAGAGATGAGACCGCCGATGAGACCGCTGAAACGATAAGTGGTATAATCAGCGCCATAGCGAAAGATCTGGGCCGCACCGAATGTAATTGAGGAAAGAACAACCACACCCACCAGGTAACCGGACAAACGACTGATGGCTTCAAATTCTTTGTGGGTGAAAAACCAAATTCCCCAAGAAATGGCCAATAGGGGTAAAATAAAAGAACTGTACCCGAAAGTCAGTTTAATGAAAAAGTATGCGATCCAAACACCCAGGATACCCATAGGATTTTCAACCCGAACATTGGGTGAGATGCCCGGATCCTCATTCGGGTTGTACCCCAACAAACTGATAAAAACTAACAAGGAAATCGCGACTGAAAGGATGCCTAAAATTTCTAATCGACGTTCTTTCATAAATATAAATCTCCATGGGTTTCTGCCATCCGATCGTACCAATCAATAAACTGGCCGATGCCTTCCTCAATACTGATTTGGGGCTCATAATCCAGGTGAGATTTTGCCCGTGAAACATCGGCATAGGTTTGCAGGACATCACCCGTCGGCAGATCGCGGTGATCCAACACTGGGTCACGTCCCATCCGTTCACCGATCACATGGACCAAATCATCCAACTTGACCGGTTCCGAATTCCCCAGGTTATATATGGCGTATTGATACTCGGCACTCATGGCGCCGAATATACCATCAATTATATCGTCGATGAACGTGTAATCGCGGGCCGTAGATCCATCGCCGAAAAACGGGATGGGCTGACTGTTGCGCATTAAGCGTGTAAACTTATGAATGGCCATTTCCGGGCGCTGTCGCGGGCCATATACGGTGAAAAATCTTAGGCAGGATGTGGGGATACCGCTCAAGTGATGATAAGTATAACACATCACTTCACCCATTTTCTTGGTGGCCCCGTAAGGTGATATTTGAAAATCCACAATATCATCCTCAGAAAAAGGGGTTTTTATATTATTGCCATAAACTGAAGATGACGAAGCAAACAGGAATTTTTGCACATTGGTGTCCTGCATAGCCTCCAGCAATGTTTGAGTCCCGTTGATATTCACATCGGTATATAGGATCGGATTTTCGATGGAAGGCCGCACCCCGGCCATGGCCGCTAAATGAACCACAATTTCAAAATCAAATTTTTCGAACAATACACGGACCTGCTCTCCATCCCGGATATCGCCCTTGATGAATGTATATTGATCGTAATCTGAATGGGCAGTGCTGTTTAAATCTTTGATATTGGGATCATAATAATCATTCAAATTATCCAGGCATACAACCTTATTCCCCGCAACCAATAATTGATCAACTAAATGGGAGCCGATGAATCCTGATCCACCGGTGACAAGCACTGTTTTATCCGAGGGTTTTACCATAAAGCTTTACTTTAAATGTTTACAGTACCTTCTTTATAAAATGGTGGTTTAACCACCTTGCATTTTAGATGTTTATTGCGCACTTCCAGTTCGAGTTCATTTCCGATTTTGGCACTTGATTTGGCGATATAAGCCAAGCCGATTCCCAGTTTCAAAGAAGGCGATTGGGTCCCGCTGGTCACGGCTCCCACCACTTTTCCATTGCTGACAAGTGGATACCCTTTCCGCGGAATTCCCCTATCAATCATTTCTATACAAACCAATCTCCGGGAGAGGTTTTCCTTGGCCGAAACCAATGCATCTTTACCGATAAAATTATCTTTATCCAGTTTAGTGATCCACCCCAAACCGGCTTCTATTGGATTCGTAGATGCATCGATATCATTTCCGTAGAGGGCGTATTTCATTTCCATGCGTAAGGTGTCGCGGCAACCCAGACCGACCGGTGCCACTTCATCTTTACCAGCGGCCATAATCGCATCCCATATTTTAACAATATTATCATGATCACCATAAATCTCAAAACCCAGTTCACCGGTGTATCCTGTACGGGCAATGGTGGCCGGATTACCATCGATATTACCCACACCAAACCAGTAAAAATCTATGGTACTTAAATCAGTGTCAGTTATCTGTTGAAGGATTTCACGCGACCTTGGCCCCTGGAATGCGATCAATCCTGTTTGATCACTCATATCCAAAATGTCCACATTATCAGGTTTATGGGCCATGAGCCAATCCAGGTCCTTTTCCATATTGGATGCATTTACTACCAGCATAAAATGGGCCGGATAACGATAGATCAAAAGATCATCGATAATGCCCCCATCATCATAGCACATGGCGGAATACTGGGCCTGCCAGGACTGAATCGAAGTCACATCATTGACAGTGACATAATCAAGGTACGATGACGCCCCTTCTCCTGAAACGATAAATTCACCCATATGGCTCACATCAAACAATCCGGCAGAATTCCGCACTGCTTCGTGTTCCTGCATAATACCGGTGTATTGGATCGGCATTTGATAACCGGCAAAGTCCACCAATTTGGCGCCGAGCGCTACATGTTTTTCGTATAATGGTGTTTGTTTCATGATGCTTCAAAATAGGTTTTCAGTTTGGCCATACCTTCCTTGATATCTTCATCAGAAATACCGGAATAAGCAAAACGAATGAAAAATTCTGTTTCATTGGCGAGGGGACGCCCGAAGTGCTCCCGTGTGCAAAAGGAAACATTCGAATTTTCCAAGGCACCCACCTGGAGCTGTTCAATTTTATCAAATCCTTTCCGGTTCATTATTTCAGTCACATTGGGGAAAAGATAAAACGTACTCCGGGGCGTTGGGATGTCAATCCCATCTATGGCATTCAATCCAGCCACCGTTGCATCACGTCTATCTCTTAAGGTATCCAGGATTTTTTTTGGTCCGGACATATTGCCCGTCAGCGCTTCAACCATGGCAGACTGTATAAAATGGGTGGTGCAGGATTCTGCATTTACATTCAGTTTGGAGATGATTTTAATGATTTTTTCCGGACCAATGGATCCGCCCACGCGCCAACCGGTCATGGCATATTTTTTTGAAAATGTATACAGGATAACTGTACGTTCCTGCATGCCCGGGATCGTTACAATCGAACGGGCGTCCCCTTCATAGATCATTTCATAATAGGCATCGTCCGCCAAAACCCAAAGATCATGCTCAAGGGCTAGTTTCGCAACCGCTTCCATTTCTTCGACAGAAGATTCAGCCGAAATGGGATTTTGATAATTATTATAGATAATGGCCACAGTCCTATCCGTAATAGATGCTTTCAATCGATCCAGGTCAATGTCAAATCCAGTATCGGTTTGGACATAACCGTAAGGCACGGCGGCGCCGCCTTGGTATTCGATCTGCGATTCATAAATTGGATAACCGGGATTGGGATACAGCACTTCATCACCGGGATTCATGACGGCAGCAATGAATTTACCAATAGTCGGTTTACCGCCGGGCTGGATGGATACATTATCGGGACTATAGGTGACACCCCGCCGGGAACCCACATCATGGGCTAAAGCTTTTCTAAGGGGTAAGATTCCTTCTGATGGACAATATCCCGTCTTCCCATCCCGAATACCTTTTAGTGTGGCGTCCACAATATTTTCCGGTGTAGCCAGGTTAATATCCCCTATATGAAATGGATATACTTTATGACCTTTTTCCGCCCATGCGCGCGCCTGGGCTGACACAGCAAAAGCTGTTTCGGTGCCCAAGCGGTTTAATTGATCTGCGTATTGCATGCTCTCCTCAAATCATTTTTGCTAATGCTTTACGAATAATATCTTCCAATCCGCCGGACAGATCGCCGGTTCGTTCCAATACTTTCAATGTTTTATTCACTTGGGCCTGTTTATATCCCAAGGATAATAAAGCGTTTACCGCATCCTTGACGGCGTTGGATTCATCCTCATCCACAAATCCCAAATCATCTTTACCCTCAAGATCGGTGGCGAATTTTTCTTTCAATTCCACGATGATGCGCTTAGCTGTTTTAGCCCCAATCCCCGGTATAATCGTCAAGGATTTCACATCCCCCGCAACAATGCGGTTTTTAAATTCATCGGGATTGGTACCGGATAAAATATTCATGGCCGACCGCGGACCGATGCCGCTAATCGTATTCAAGTTCATAAATAAAGATCGCTCGGCGGAATCCTTAAATCCGTAAAGATCGAGTATATCTTCTTTGACGTGGAGATGGGTCAGCAATTCAACCGGTTCACCGATGGATGGAAGATTTTCATAAGCCGAAATCGAAATATGAATCCGAAAGCGAATTCCACCAATATCAACGATAGCTTCGGTAGGATTTTTGGCAAAAAGTTTGCCCGAAATGGAATCCATTAAACTCATTAAGAATCCAATTCTCCTATCAATAAAAACTGAACTGTATGGAATGGATTGACTGCCTGCCCGGTAGCAAAGCGTATCAGGGTGTCAATCCAAGCATCAACACAGTTGATGCCTGCCCGACTTTTTCGTTCAGGCGGGCAATCCAAAACTTTGATTTTTTCAAATAATATTTCTCTGATAGAATAGATCATAGATATTTATTCTGGTTGATGTGGCATAATCCAATCGCCAATGCATCGGACGTATCCAGGGGTTTCGGCGGTTCATCCATTTTTAAAATTTGCTGTACCATATATTGAACCTGTTTTTTATCCGCTGCCCCATTCCCCACTACCGATTGTTTCACCTTTCGAGGAGCGTATTCCATGGCCGGGATACCTTTCGAAGCTGCGGCCAACAATAAAACACCCCTGGCCTGCCCTAAAAGTAATGCAGATTTGACGTTCTGACTGTAAAATGTATCTTCAATCGCCATGGCGTGGGGTTCAAATTTTTCTAATAATTCAATCATGTGGCTGTTTAAATATTCTAACCGATTGGGCAATGACTCATTGACGGGTGGTTTGATGGTCCCGTAGGCTACTATACGCACATCTCCGCCCTTGTAATCCAGGATGCCAAAACCAGTTATGCTCAATCCAGGATCTACGCCGATCACTCTTTGTATCGTTGTCACCGAGGTTTAATTGCACTTACAGGTTATAAATCTTCTTCATCTACATCAAGGTTAGAATAGAGGTTTTGAATATCTTCATTTTCCTCCAATGCTTCCACCAATGTCATGAGGCGCTTGACGTCATTCCCCTCCACTTTCATGGTGTTTTTCGGAACCATTTCTACCGCAGAAGATGTCACTTCATAACCCTTGCTGGTAAGGGCATCCGATACATTCACTGTTTCTGAGGGTGAAGTGGTGATTAAAAATTCACCATCAGCACTGTTGAAGTCATCGGCCCCTGCTTCCAGCGCTTCTTCGAATACAGTCTCTTCATCAAGGTCATTGGCCGACATGGTAATTTGGCCTAGTTTTTCGAACATCCATGCGACGGACCCATTTTCCCCCAGGTTGCCCCCATATTTATTCATCAGATGACGAATCTCAGCCACGGTGCGCTTTTTATTATCCGTGAGCACTTCCATGAATAGCGCTACACCCCCGGGGCCGTATCCTTCATAAGTAAATTCTTCATAAGTGACACCTTCCAGTTCTCCCGTTCCCTTTTGGATGGCACGATTAATATTGTCATTGGGCATATTGGCCGCTTTTGCGGTTGTAACGGCCTGTCGTAAGCGCGGATTTGCTTCCGGATCACCGCCGCCCTCCCGTGCTGCAATCATCAATTCTTTGATCAGTTTTGTAAATATTTTACCGCGTTTGGCATCCGTGGCTGCTTTTTTACGCTTGATCGTCGCCCATTTGCTGTGTCCGGACATAAATTCCCTTGTAATGATAATAATTGAATTGCAAAATTACGACCATACAAACCTGATTCCCAACGAAGTGATTCATAGAAATGGCCTATAAAACTTTAGAAATTACCCAAACCAATTCGTTTGTACGGATCGCCTTCAATCGCCCCGAAGTACTCAATGCCCTCAGCGAAACAATGATTGCCGAAACGACCGATGTTTTTCATGCTTTAGGCGAAGATGTGTCCGTGCGGGTGGTTGTCTTGGAAGGGAATGGAAAAGCCTTTTCCGCAGGCGCTGATTTATCCTACATGAAAAAAGCAGGCGAATCGGATTTCGCTGAGAATGAACAACAAGGAAAGAAATTGGCAAAAATGTATCAAGCCATTGAAGATTGTTCCAAGCCGGTGATTGCAAAAGTACACGGATTTGCCATTGGGGGCGGGTTTGGCTTTTTAACTCTGGCTGATATTGCCATCGCGGAAGAGAAAACACAGTTTGCCTTGAGCGAAGTTAAATTGGGGATCAACCCGGCAGTGGTTGGTCCTTTTTGTGTGAAAAAAATCGGTCTCTCCCATTTTAAAGCATTAGGAGTCACAGGTGAATTAATTGACACCAATCGGGCTCTGCGGATCGGCCTCATTCATGAGACCGCTACTGCGGACGCCCTTGAAGAACGGGTCATGCAAAAAGTGAACCAATTACTGTTAGCGGGGCCGAATGCCATTGAAGCTTTCAAGACATTTTGTCAAAACATTGACCCGAATAAAAGCGCCGCACTGATCGCAAAGCTCCGTGCTGGTGAAGAGGGCCAGGAAGGGTTGGCGGCCTTCCTGGAAAAACGAAACCCCGACTGGGTTGAAACAATCGATTAAATGATAGATAAAGTCCGCATTGTTGAAGTCGGTCCCCGGGATGGACTCCAGAGCATATCAGAGGCCATTCAAACCGGTGATAAAATCACCTATATTGATATGCTGACCGAAGCTGGCTGTCCAGAGATTGAAGTGACCAGTTTTGTCTCTCCGAAATGGGTGCCCCAGTTGGCGGACGCCAGAATAGTATCCAGCGCAATACATCGGAATAATGATACAATATATACGGTCCTTATCCCCAACCTGAAGGGACTTGAAACAGCGCTGGATTGCGGATACCGGTCCGTGGCCATATTCACGGCTGCCAGTGAAACATTTTCTCAAAAGAATACAAACTGCACTATTGAAGAGAGCTTCGGACGGTTCGAGACAATGATACCTCATTGGGAAGAAAATAACCTCCGCGTCCGGGGATATATCTCAACCTGCTGGGTCTGCCCTTATGAAGGTGATGTTGGCGCTGAAGCCGTGGTAAAAGTCATCCAGGATCTACTGGACCTCGGCGTCCATGAAATATCTTTGGGGGATACGATCGGGAAGGCCACTCCGGAAGATGTGGAATACCTGCTGGAAATTATCCTCGACAATTGGCCGCCGGAATTATTCGCCCTCCACATGCATGACACTTACGAAATGGCAGCTGAAAATATTACAGTTGGTATGGGGATGGGGTTGCGTATTTTCGATTCAAGTGCCGGCGGAGTGGGCGGTTGCCCTTACGCCCCCGGGGCCAGCGGCAATGTATCCACTGAAACAGTTGTGAGAATATGCGCGGAACAAGGTTTTGATACGGGCATCGACCTTGATAAATTGAAAATCGCCGGAAACTATATTCAATCCATAATTAATTCATGAACCATGTCAATTATTAACACACACATCAAACCGGACTCTGATAAATATAAATCTAACTTTGAATTCCACTCGGCATTGGCCCAGGATCTTGATTCTAAACTTGCCGAAATCAAAAGAATGGGATCGCCTAAACGGGTAGAAAAACATCATTCCCGTGGAAAGCTGACGGCCCGGGAGCGGATTGAAAATCTTCGGGATCCGGATTCAACCTTTTTAGAATTTTCCGCCTTTGCCGGATATGAAGTATATGACGACGAGGTACCGGCGGCAGGGGTAATTACCGGTATTATTACGGTGCACGGGCAGCAATGTATTGTAGTGGCCAATGACGCCACAGTTAAAGGGGGTACCTACTATCCCCTCACGGTGAAAAAACATTTACGGGCCCAGGAGATTGCCCTGGAGAATCACCTTCCCTGCATTTATTTGGTGGACAGCGGCGGCGCATTTTTACCCAAACAGGATGAAGTATTCCCGGACCGGGACCACTTTGGCCGAATCTTTTATAACCAGGCCCAAATGAGCGCCAAGGGCATTCCCCAAATCGCATCGGTGATGGGTTCATGTACGGCTGGTGGTGCATACGTTCCTGCCATGAGTGATGAAGCGATAATTGTAGATAAGACAGGAACTATTTTCCTGGGCGGACCGCCATTGGTGAAAGCGGCTATCGGTGAAAACGCAACTTCAGAAGAATTAGGCGGCGCAAAAATGCACACCCAGATCAGCGGTGTGGCGGATCATTTTGCCAAAAATGATGATGAAGCATTGGAGATCGTACGAAATATTATCTATCATCTTCCCCATACCCTGTCAGAAACCATTGATTTCGAAGCGCCTAAATATGATTCTGAAGACATTTTTGGCATTGTATCCAAAGATTATCGCACCACCTTTGATGTGAGAGAGATCATCGCCCGAATTGTTGACGGTTCTGAATTCCAGGAATTCAAAGCCGACTATGGTAAAACACTCGTAACCGGTTTCGCCAAGATTGAAGGGCTGCCACTGGGGATTATCGCAAATAATGGTGTGCTCTTCAGCGAACCATCCATCAAGGGGGCCCATTTTGTTGAACTGTGCTGCCAACGGAAACTACCCCTTCTCTTTCTTCAAAATATTACCGGATTCATGGTGGGGACAAAAGCAGAAAAAGGGGGCATTGCTAAAGATGGGGCCAAACTGGTCCAGGCGGTGGCAGCCGCCAATGTACCCAAAATGACTGTCATTATCGGCGGCAGTTTTGGCGCAGGAAATTATGCCATGTCCGGCCGCGCTTATCAACCTCGGTTTCTTTGGATGTGGCCCAATGCGCGGATTTCGGTCATGGGTGGTAATCAAGCGGCGGATGTGTTGGCCACAGTGAAAAAAGATCAAATGAAATCGGAAGGGAAAGAACTAAGTCAATCAGATTGGGATGCTATCCGTCAGCCGATTTTGGATAAATATGAAAAAGAGGGCCATCCCTACTACGCCAGCGCCAGGCTGTGGGATGATGGTGTAATCAGTCCATTAGAGACACGAATCGTATTGGGAAAAGCATTGCGAGCTGTGAAAAATGCGCCAATACCTGATCACAAGTTTCCTGTATTTCGGATGTAACTTGTATCCTTTTCCGCAAAGAACAGGAAGGATCGCGAAGAAAAAATAATTAAATGGGAAATCTCGGCTATAGTGGTCTCAGCCTAAGAAGCATGACAGTTATGTACTTAGCTAAACGAATCATCTTTCTCATCCTCTTCCTCCCAATCTTTGCCTTTTCACAAGCCAAGATGGATACAGTTTCTTATGATCAAGTAACGGTCAGCTTTGGAGATATAGTACCAGATTTTTCCGCAATGGATGAAACAGGAAAGACACACACGTTATCTGATTTAAGGGGGAACAAGAACCTGGTTCTCATTTTCTACCGTGGATTTTGGTGACCCCATTGCCGTCGGCAGTTGGCCGAATTATCGAAGATGAAACTCCCTAAGGATGCTGTGCTTTGGGCCGTGAGTATTGAATCATCGAAAGCCAGCGCGGCCTTCAATAAGCGGAATACCGAAAAAGGCCATCCCATCACCTTCCCCCTTTTGTGGGATAAGGATCATAAAATCATTGATACATTTGGGTTGACGGACCCGAGGTATAAAGGCGGTAAATACGAGGGCATTCCTTATGCCACTACCCATATTATAGATAAAGCAGGTAAAATTAGATTTTCTCATGTGGCTTTGACCTATTCGATGCGCCCAACTAATGAAAAGATATTATCAATACTATCAGACCTCAAAAATAAGTAATCCACTCTCCCGCCTACGCAAAAGCTACGGCGGACAAGCAAGAGGGGAATTTATTTTGGTGAATTAATCATGGACCCTGATAAAAGAGTTATTGATCTATGTGTTCTGTTTGCGAGATGTGTTGACACTTCGTGCGCTTTGAAGTTGACATTT
>CAYFJU010000009.1:0-55414 GCA_964343505.1 uncultured bacterium | reverse complement strand
TGGCCACATCTCTTTTTCAGGCAAACTGTCAATACCACTCATGAATAGTTCATATCATGTGTTATTTCATCATCTTTATAATATGGTGGAATGTTCCCCGTCATCAAAATATAAAGAGTGGTAATCCTCTGTTGCCCATCTAAGATTATTTTGACCGAACCCTGTTTTGGGTACTATTTATGATCACCCTTTAGTTCTGGGGGATTATTTGTTTCCCAAGTGAGCATTGTTCCTGTAGGATAATCTTTTATTAGTGAAGATATAAGATTTTTAGCGTCTGTTCTACGCCACACATATTCTCTTTGAAATGCAGGTACAAACAATTGTTTTTCATCAATTTTGACTAATATTTGAGTGATCTTCATTTTAAAAACCTTTCAGGAAAAATTGTATAATATCCTATACATAATTATAAATTAGATCATGCTTACCACCAATTATTATTTTTAATTTACTTCCAACACTGGTCTCATCGCACTTTGATGAGATTTGGTTTCATATTGGCCTTGGAATCACGGACCTCCTCGTTGAGAAACAACAGCGGAAAAGAATGAATTATTGTTTGATTTCCCGCATTTTACAAGGAAGAGTTTAATTCATTCCCGTCGGTGGAAATATCCCGGGGAGGGTGATTCCACAGCCAGTTTCTTTTGGGTAAAACTTGCCCCGTCCCCTCATGGGTCTTTGGACTAAAGAAAAGTTCCATCACAAAAGGATTAATAATCATTTATTCCAAAAATATTCGTATCCACTTTAGGCGGACAATAACTCCTCGTTGTAATCCATAAAAAAATGACATAAATAATAATTAAATAAATATATCATTATGTCATATTTTCAATCAACTAATATAGAGGCACTATTATGAATTCAACCACAACATTAAGATTGCCCGAAACTGAATTGAAAGCTCTTCGTGTCATTTCGGCGCTGGAAAATAAATCCATGAGTAAAATCATCCAGGAGCTCATTGAAGAATTTCTTCAAGATTATAAAGATGTGATTGATGCTAAATCAGTCAAACAAGAAGAAGGTGAAATTCCCTGGGATGAAGTAAAAAAAATCTGGGATGAGCAATAGAACAATATGTTATACAAAATCCTGTTCAAGCCTTCGGCTGTTAAACAGGGTAAAAAACTCCCGACAAAGATACAAAACAGAATTCGGGAAGCCATTGATAAACTCAAAACCGAGCCTCGAAAGGTTGGCTGCAAAAAACTAAGAGGGGAAGTAAATCTCTATCGAATTCGGGTAGGTGATTACCGAATCGTATATGAAATTGAAGATGATCGGTTAATCATATTGGTCCTGAAAATTGCCCATAGGAAAGATATTTATCAATGATAATTTATAATTAAACCGGGAGGAAACAGTCTAACCTTACATAATCCACCCTTTGTCTACCATATTAAAAACAACAAACAGGATTACCATTAAAAAAATGGTAAAAATGATACCGACGATTAATTTCCCGGGAATTTGCATAATTCAAAAATTCCATACCCAATTGAGTCGGCCACTTCCATCGAGATATACAGTCTGCTTCCCTTTCCCATACCGGTACGCTTTTCCAAAGCCTCGGCCAATGACTGTACCTAAGGCCCCCCCGGCAATCACATCGCTTAAATAGTGTTTATTGTCATGAATCCGGCTCAGAGCTACCACCACAGCTAAGCCATAAGCTGTATAACCAATTTGTCCTCCCAATAATTCATGGGAAATGGCCGCAACGGTAAAACTGTGAGAAGTATGCCCGGACGGAAATGAATGGTGGTTGGACTGATTCGGCCTTTCCCTTCCCACCGCTCGTTTGAGGCCGATGGTAAGCCACCCATTTATTGCCAGTGCTGTTCCAGCATATTGCATTTTGCTCCATAACTCGGCCTTCGTACTACCCTGTTTACGATGCTGGGAAAGCATCCCTGCCGCTAAAAACCAATGGGCCCAAGCGCCGCCGTATCCATCGCCAAAATAGGCGAGAGGTTCAGGCATCAAGCCATTTTTTTGGGCATATTCCTGGACCCTATAGTCCGCTTGAAAGGCCGCCGTTGTAGCGAGAAGGGCTGAACCAAGAACCAGTAAATTGGTCCGGTCTTTTATAGTATATCCAATCCCATCCACAAGGAATTGACCGTATGAATCTTGCTGGGCATTCGGGAAAGACACACTAATAAAGAGTACAAGGAGTAGTTTAACTTTGTTCATAATTACTGTTTAAATAATGGGGAAATTAAACAAAACTAATGCCTATCCCCTGTACTTTCACCTATGACATATAATAATAATTGAATAATTTTCACGTTTGAACAAACACGGAATTTTTAATGAATATTCATCCACTTAGAGATTTAATCAATAATACCGACCTGATGTCGGATGTGGCCGAGACCCATGGCACTCCTGCTTATGTCTACGTTAAGGACAGAATCGTCCACAATGTCAAGCGCTTAAAAAATACGCTAAACGCTCAATTTAAACGATCTCATATTTGTTATGCCGTCAAAGCGAACAGCAACCCCCACCTCCTGAAAGTAATGAAATCGTCTCATCCTGACCTGGGAGGGGACTGTTCCAGTCCCGGTGAAATTTTTGCCGCTGAATGGGCCGGGATTGATCCAAAAGATTGTCTATACACAGGGAATTACGAATCAGAACCGGACTTAAAACTGGCACTTGAAAAGGGGTGTTATATAAACCTTGACGATGAAACATCCCTGGATCGGATCCTCTCTCTGGAAACTCCGGATAGGATTTCATTCCGATTGAATCCCGGGTTCGGCAAAGGCACTTTCTCTCAAATCACCACCGCAGGGGAAGATGCGAAATTCGGCATCCCGGCGGAAAAAATTATCAATGCTTATGCCAAAGCCCAAAAGGCAGGGATAAAACATTTTGGCCTCCAGTGCATGGCAGGATCAGGGAATCTGGATAGTGATTATTTTATTGAACTTCTCACCGCAATAATTCACAATACCAAAAAGATTGAATCTAAGTTGAATATCCGATTTGAATTTATCAGTATGGGCGGCGGATGGGGTATCCCCTACAAAGATGAAGAAACTCCCCTGGATTTTGATTCACTTTTTAAAAATCTATCAGAAGTTTTATATACCTATTATGAGGATAAAAATTCAGCTCCGGCCCTTTGGATCGAACCGGGAAAATCCATTATTGGCGATACCGGTTTTATCCTGACTAAAGTAACAGGGCTGAAAGAAAGTTATAAAAATTTTGTCGGTCTTGATGCTGGAATGGAAACGCTCATGCGCCCCGCACTCTATGGAGCCCATCATCGAATGTTTAAAGTTGGTGATCATGGGCAAGCCAATGGCGCCTATGATTTTACAGGACCCATTTGCGAAAATACAGACCGTATTGCCATCAATCGGCCATTCCCAAAAGTGAATGAAGGGGATCTCATTGCTATCATGGATTCAGGCGCTTACGGATTTGCCATGTCTCATAATTTTAATACTCGTCCTCGGGCGGCGGAAGTTTTATTGGATGGCGATTCCCATCGGTTAATCCGCAAACGCGAAACCATTGAAGATATTTTTGCCAATTGCCACGTATAGATTTTTAGTCCTCCCTTTTTTATTTCTGTCGCTGGGTCTGGCCCAACAGGATTTCAGGAGTATTCATCAAATAGAGTTGGATTATAATAAAGCCAATTATTTAGAGCCGGCATATAAACCATTTACCGATCCCGCTAACCCAATTCAGCCCCGGGATACGGGTCCTTCCAAAACTGTATTCGGCTACCACCCTTATTGGCAGGGGACCAAATGGCAGAATTACAATTATGATCTCCTTTCTACGATCGCCTATTTCTCGGCGGAAGCGAATGGCTCCGGGCAACTCACCAATCTTCATGGATGGCCAGCCACTGACCTGATCAATAAAGCTCATGCAAACGGTGTCCAGGTAGTGTTGACGGTAACACTTTTCAATAAAACTGCTTTGGAAACATTACTAAGCAGCTCGACAAATCGGCAAAATTTAATCAAGAACTTAGTTTATGAAGTCAAGCGCGCCGGCGCTGACGGTGTCAATGTGGATTTCGAAGCATTCCCTGCCTCCCAGAAAGCGAACCTGGTAACCTTCGTTAAAAATTTGCGCAGTACCCTCAGGGATTCCATCTCTCATGCCCAGGTGACCTTGGCAACCCCCGCTGTGGACTGGAGCAGCGCCTGGGATTTCAATGCCTTGGCCACCGAAAGTGACGGCTTGTTTATCATGGGATATGACTACCATTGGAAAGGCAGTTCAACCACGGGGCCTGTGGCACCACTCAAGGGCGGTTCTTATAATATCACCAACACCGTTAATACCTATCTTTCAGTGACAGGTAACAACGCTGATAAAATCATATTGGGATGTCCCTATTACGGTTACCAGTGGCCGGCCAGTTCTGGTGACAAGGGCGCCAATACGACCGGTTCAGGTACGGCAGTCCTATTTTCTACCGCTGAATCAAAAGCACTATCCTACGGCAAACAGTGGGACAGCGCCTCGGAAACACCATGGTATAAATATCAGAATAACGGCTGGTTCCAGGCTTGGTATGATGACAGTCTTTCCCTATCTAAAAAATATGATTTTGCCCTTTCCAAAAACCTCGGTGGTATCGGTATGTGGGCCCTCGGTTATGACAGCGGCTATGATCAATTATGGAATTTATTAAAAGAAAAGATGGGTGCAAAAACGGCTCCCCCAACACCAATCAATATATCCATTACCAATATGGGCAGCGGTGTCGCAGCTATCGATTTTACCGGTGCAGAAACGGCAGCATCTTTCCAGGTGACACGGGTTTTTCTCAATTCAAATCAAACAGAGGATTTAGGAACATTCACATCTCGTCCAATTCTTATACAAAACTTGACGGTGGATGAGCCTTATTACTTGAAAGTCAAAGCGACGAATGAGTATGGCAATAGCGATTATACAGAAGTATTAGGTGTGGTCACGTCAGCCAATTCGACAAAAGTGCTCATCGTCAATGGATTTGATCGTGTGACAGGGACAAAAAATACATTTGATTTTATCCGCCAGCACGGTGCTGCAATTCATCAAGGCAATTATCTCTTTGACTCCGCGAATAATGAAGCAGTAATCAACAACCGGATCAATCTCAGCGATTATGCTATTGTGGATTGGATCTTAGGTGAAGAAGGCACAGCTACATCCGCTTTCTCGGCGAAGGAACAAGCGCTGATTCAAACGTTTTTAAAAGGCGGTGGCCGTTTATTCGTGTCCGGTTCTGAGGTTGGTTATGATCTTTCTGAAAAAGGCGATTTGAATGATCAGCTTTTTTATGAAAAATTTTTAAAGGCAGAATATCTGGCTGATGCGGCTGGGGGCAAACAAGGTACTTACAGCGCTACCGGAGTTGCAGGGACACTTTTAGCAGATGTGTCTCTTTCGTTTGATAACGGTTCCCACGGCACCTACGATGTAGACTGGCCCGACGGGATCAAAGCTGTGGGGAATGCTGAAACAATTCTCAAATTTGACGGCGTGGATTACAATACCAAGGGTGGCGGCGGGATTGCCTATTTAGGCAGTTTTGGCGCCAGTCCTTACCCGGGTGGAATTGTATATTTAAGTGTTGGTTTCGAAACCATATATCCGGAAGAAAAAAGAAATGAAGTTATGGGCCGAATTCTTAATTATCTGGACGGGGCCATTGCCTCAACCGGTGATGAAATTGTAACAATCCCGAAAAAATTAAATATTTCCGCCCTCTACCCAAACCCATCCAATCGCTCCATTACGATTGAATTTCAGGTATTCGACTTTTCTCCCACTGCCTACTTAACCATAACTGATATTACAGGGCGGGAAATTGTTAAAATATCCGTACAACCCCTGGCGGCAAAAACACAAAAATTTCATTGGAATGGTTTACTTCCCAGCGGATTAGAAGCACCTTCCGGCATGTATTTAGCCAACTTGACTCAGGGAAATCAGATTGTTACTAAAAAATTCACTTTATTGAAATAATGAAAAAACTTTCTGTCTTTCTTATAATGATTATGATTGGCTGCGCGACAAAACCAAAGTCGATCCACCAAATTGAACTCGAAGAAAAGAAAATAGAATCCCCTATAAACTTGGCAAAAGTAAAAGTGGGTTTGGATGTGTTACTGGATGAACACATGGATTTGATAATGCATAAATCTATTGGATTGGTAACCAACCATTCAGGTGTGGATGGCAAAGGAACCCCTAACTATGAACGGTTTCTTACCCTCACAAATGTAGAATTAAAAATAATCTTTTCTCCGGAACATGGCCTTTTTGGAGAAGCTGCAGCCGGCGAAAAAGTCAATTATAATGGGCAAATTAAAACACTCCCAGAAGTTGTCAGTCTGTACGGAAAGAATCGACAACCCACACAGGAGCAATTGGCTGGCCTGGATATTATTATTTATGATATTCAGGATATTGGCGCTCGGTTTTACACCTATATTTCAACACTTGGGTTGGTCATGGAGGCGGCTGCAGAGGCTGGTATTCAGGTGATCGTACTGGATAGACCAAACCCCATTACCGGGCACCACGTGGAAGGTCCCATATTAGATTTAGAGCATAAATCATTCGTCGGGTTTTACCCGATCCCTATTCGCTACGGATTAACGGTGGGTGAATTGGCTCAAATGATCATTGGGGAAAAATGGATCGAGGGATCGCCAAGCATTACTGTTATTCCAATGGAAAATTGGAAACGGGATCAATGGCTGGATGAAACAAATGTTGAATGGGTAAAACCTTCCCCCAACATTCCGAATCTGGAAACAGCTACAATTTATCCGGGTATGTGCTTATTAGAAGCCACTAATGTAAATGAAGGCCGTGGCACCCAAAAACCATTTAAACGGTTCGGTGCACCTTGGATCAATAAGCAATCGCTTTCTATTGCGCTAAATAACTTGGCATTGCCTGGCGTCGTATTTAGACCTATATCCTATATCCCAACAGATATCCCAGGTATGGCGAATAATCCTAAATATGAAAACCAGGTGTGCTATGGTTTGGAGGTCATTGTAACAGATCGAAACCAACTTAACAGTATCGATACAGGCACTATGATCCTGTCAACCCTAGCCAACCAATATCCAAATCAGTTTGAGATTAAAACATCAGGTATTAACCGCTTGTGGGGCCGCCAGGGATTATCGTCCAAATTAAAGTCCGGTACAGAAACGTTTTCAAAAATAGACGTTGAAACATTTAAAAAAGAAGCAAAAAAATATCACCTATATGACTAGATCATTTTTAGCCCTGATAATTTTTTTCACCCTGTCCATTAATATTAATGGACAAAATCTCACGGTGAAATATGGTCCGCTTCTCCAAGAAAGAAGAACAGACGCTGCAATGGTTAAATTTCGCTCCAATCGATTTGGTCAGTTCATCCACTGGGGGTTATATGCCGTCCCGGCCGGTGAATGGGAGGGAAAGATTTATCCCGGGGCAGCAGAATGGCTAAAATCATGGGCGAAGATCGAAACGGCCAGTTGGGATTCCTTAAGATTTGAATTTAATCCACAGAAATATGACCCGAAAAGATGGGCCAAAATGGCATCGGACTTGGGTGTGAAATATGCCACTATCACGACAAAACACCATGAAGGATTTTGCCTCTGGCCCAGCCAATACACTGATTTTGATATTGAGTCCACCCCTTACAAAAAAGATCTACTTCGTCCTTTTGTGGATGCATATACTAAAGCAGGGATTGATGTATACTTTTATTATTCGATCTTGGATTGGCATCACCCCGATTGGAGATATGACATTAATACCGAAGCAGATAGTATCGCATTTGAGCGATATAAAAACTTCACCAAAAACCAACTGGTGGAATTACTGGAATTGTATCCGGAAGTCAAAGGCCTCTGGTTCGATGGCACGTGGGATAAATCCTGGAAAGCCAATGGGAAATTCTCCTACGAGTTAGAGGCCCATTTAAAAAAGCTCCGCCCCGGTTTGATTGTAAACAGCCGCATGCGCGCCGATGAATACGGCAGTCGCCACCGCGACAGTAACGGAAACCTCATGGGTGACTACGAATCAGGATATGAGCGGCGCCTTCCGGACCCAAGGGATACAATGATTACAAAAATTGATTGGGAAAGCTGTATGACAATCCCGGAAAATCAATGGGGTTACCACAAGGACTGGTCTATCAGTCATGTGAAATCCTCTTTCGAATTGATTGAATTGCTAACACATAGTGTTTCACAAGGTGGCAATTTTTTGCTCAATTTTGGCCCTAAGGCGGATGGCACGATTCGCTTTGAGGAAATACGCCTTGCTCGCGAAATCGGTCAATGGATGAAAACAAATGGAGAAGCGATTTATAACTGTAGCTATGCGGGCCTGGAAAAACAGGATTGGGGTTATTTCACCAAGGAGCAAAATGGTGATAAAATCTATATGGTTGTATTCAATGTTCCCCTCAACAACAAACTCCGCATAATGCTGCCGAAGGGAATCGGTGTACAAAAAAGTTACATACTCAATAACAACCATCAGGAATTAAAAATTGAGAAGTTTGATAAGGATGAATCCTTTATCCAATTGAAAAATAGAAAATATATCGACCCATTTGTTGTTGTCCTTGAAACCGGGCCAATTAAGTAAAAATGAGCCAGACTTCTCTCCGTAATAAAATAAGCTTCATTACAATGGTTGCATTTACGGCTTGTACTTATGCGCCGTCCCTTTATCAGGAAAAAGGATCCCCATCAACACGCTCTCAAATCCATACTATAATTCAATCATCGGGACTATCCACCAACCTGGGAATTAAGATTGTATCAATAAAGTCCAACAAAACGCTGTATGAACTCAACGCAAATTCTTTATTCAATCCTGCCAGCAATAATAAACTTTATACCTGTATATCTGCCCTATCATTACTGGATACGGCCTATTCATACACCACCAGTGTATATCATAATAACAACAAACTTTACCTGGTGGGTGGCGGCGATCCAGACCTAAGCTTAACCGCTTTGGATTCTCTTGCAGAAATTGTTTCCAAAACGAGTGATAAATTTGATTCTTTAATTCTTGATGATTCATTCCACGATGCACAACGGTTCGGAGAAGGCTGGATGTGGGACGAAGGGTCCGAGTGGTATGCGGCACAAATCAGCGCCTTGAGTGTCAATGACAACTGTGTGGATTTTTATGTGTCACCCGGAGAATTGGGACAGGCAGTTCAAATTAATTTTTCCCCTAATACCAATTATATTCAAGTAACCAATGATTCAAAAACCGTTGCTGATACAACAAATTTTATGGCATTTAAAATTGACCGTGATTGGATGAGCCAAACGAATAATTTCTCAATATTAGGGAATCTAATGGACACAACATCCATCGATACTTTTTATAGAAATGTAGATGATCCAACATTATTTACCGGAAATGTATTCGCAGAAATGCTGCAATCCAGAGGGATGAATATTTCTAATATTGGTAAGGGTTCTCTACCGAAAAAAGCTGAATTGATCGCTACACACCAATCAGAATCGTTAATTAATTCACTCGAGAATCTCATGGTTGAGAGCGATAATCTTACGGCAGAATTAACGCTAAAGTTGATTGGTCGAGAACAAACTGACATACAGGGCAATTGGGATAACGGTTTAACTGCAATTAAAACTTTTCTTCAAAATGAAGTTCAAATCGATACTACCCAATTTCGTCTAGCAGATGGTTCCGGTGTTTCTCGGTATAATTATTCAAGCCCTAATCACTTTATTCAATTACTCACTTGGGCTTACAATCAGGAATCAGTAAAAGACAAATTACTCCTTGCCTTACCCAATGGTGGTGATGGAACGCTTGAAGATCGTTTTCCAAATCATAAAGGGGGCAATCGCGTTTTTGCAAAAACAGGATCATTGTCCGGTGTAACTTCGCTGTCCGGTTATGTATTTACCAAAAGCGGAGAGCCAATTGTTTTTTCAATCCTGATGAATGGGTTTTCCGGGTCATCGGCGCCTTTTCGCAAGCTTCAAGATCAAATTGTCACTTATCTTACAAGCTTAAAATGAAGCGATTTATCATCTCTATAATTTTGATTTTCTTTCTTGGATGCTCACGCCAACCTGTTCAAGAGCCCTATGTTGTTGTTTTGGGTATTGCCCAGGATGGTGGAGCGCCCCATGCCGGCTGTCAAAAAGAGTGTTGTATCGACCGCTGGAATAATCCGGGTAAGAGACTGAAGGTTGTTTCTTTAGGAATCGTAGATCCCAATTCCAACGAAACTTGGATGATTGAAGCAACGCCCGACCTCCCCAAGCAATTGGAAATGCTTACCGGGAATGATCGGGAAAAACTAAATGGTATTTTTCTGACCCACGCCCACATCGGCCATTATGCAGGACTCATCCATTTGGGTCGGGAAGTCATGGGTGCCAATTCTATCCCTGTTTATGCAATGCCTAAAATGGCGAAATATTTAAAATCCAATGGTCCGTGGAGCCAACTCGTTCAACTGCAAAATATTTCAATAAAAAAGATGAAAAATGACAATGCAGTTGAACTCAATAAACGAATTTCCGTTACACCATTTCTGGTCCCCCATCGGGATGAATTTTCTGAAACGGTTGGGTATAAAATTGAAGGGCCCAACAAATCATTGGTCTTCATTCCAGATATTAATAAATGGGAAAAATGGGACGAAGATATTGTGAAAATTGTTTCTGAAAATGACTTTGCACTCATTGACGGATCATTTTATACAGACGACGAATTGCCCGGGCGAGACATGTCTGAAATCCCCCACCCTTTCATTGTTGAATCCATAGAAGAATTAAAAAACATAAATAATAAATCCGGTATTCACTTCATTCATTTGAACCATACCAACCCTGCTTTGGTCCAAGGATCAAACGCACAAAATAAAATCAAAAAAGCAGGGTTTAACATCGCAAGCAGAAACCAAATATTCAAATTATAAGGAGTAATTAATTATGCGGAAACTCTTGACCACCTGTACGATTGTTTTATCAATCCTTTTTATCAATGGGTGTGAATCTAAAGATCAAATTAATGCATTAGGGCTGGTTCCACTTCCATCCTCTGTTTCCCTTGAAAATGGGATTGTTGTTCTTGATGACCAATGGTCTATTATTCATAATGATGGACACCCAGATCTTAAGCAGCTCCAAGAGCGCTTGGCGGAAAACATAAAATCAAATTATAGTATTTCTCTTTCAAAAGAATCGATAAAAAATATTTCATTAAACATCGTAGAAGAATCTGCCATGGGTCGTAATGAGGGCTATGAGTTGATTATTGATAACGAAGAGATTAAAATTAAAGGCAGATCTCCAAACGGCATATTCTATGGAATTCAATCCCTACAACAGTTAATTGACTCCGGTATAAAAACTGGCAATAGCATTGAGATTAAAAAAGTATCAATCAAGGATGAACCCCGGTTTGCATGGCGCGGCATGCACCTGGATGTGGCACGGCATTTCTTTGATGTTAATTTTGTCAAACGCTATATCGATTACCTGGCCATGCATAAAATGAATATTTTCCATTGGCACCTCACAGAGGATCAAGGCTGGCGTGTTGCTATCGACCAATATCCAAAATTGGCCGAAATCAGCGCTTATCGCGATGAATCACTCATTGGCCATTACCGGGATGAACCTCGTCAGTTTGATGGGAAACGCTATGGCGGTTTTTATACCAAAGATGATATGCGCGAAGTAGTGCAATACGCGAAGGAACGCTATATCACCGTTGTTCCGGAGATTGAAATGCCGGGCCATGCCAAAGCGGCACTTGCGGCATATCCTGAACTCTCCTGTACCGGTGGTCCACATGGAGTAGAAAAACTCTGGGGTGTTCATAAGGAAGTCTTTTGTGCTGGGAAAGAGGAGACATTTGAATTCCTGAAAAATGTATTAACTGAAGTGGCTGAAATATTCCCGGGACCGTACATCCATATTGGCGGTGATGAATGCCCCAAGGATCGCTGGAAGGAACATGAACTGGATCAAAAACGAATCCAGGCAGAAGGATTACACGATGAACATGAACTCCAAAGTTATTTTATTAAGCGAATTGAAGGTGTTTTGAATGGTCTTGGGAAACGGTTGATTGGATGGGATGAAATCCTGGAAGGTGGATTGGCTCCCGGCGCCATCGTCCAATCCTGGCGTGGTATGGAAGGCGGAATTGCCGCAGCCAATGCCGGCCATGAAGTCATCATGTCCCCCACCTCTCATGCCTATTTTGACTATTACCAATCAGAAGATAAAAACAATGAACCACTGGCCATTGGTGGCTTCCTTTCTTTGGAGAAGGTCTATGGCTTCGAGCCCGTCCCTGATAATATTGATCCGGATAAACAAAAATTTATCCTGGGTGGGCAGGGAAATGTCTGGAGTGAATATATCAGCACTCCTGAGAAAGCGGAGTATATGGCCATCCCGCGGATGAGTGCTATGGCCGAAGTTTTATGGTCACAGGAAAGTGATCGAAATTATGAAAGTTTCACATCCAGAATGGATTGGCAGTATAAGCGGCTCGACCGAATGGGCGTCAACTATCGAAAGCCTTAGTAAATTTAAAATTAAATGGAAAAGGGAGATTTTTAATCTCCCTTTTTTTCTATCCAGACTTTTCCATCTTCCTTGATCAAAACAATTCTATCCGATTTTTTGTCATATAATTTGGCTATAAACTGTTCTGTAGTTGCTTCAATTTTCGGCGGCCATGAAAACCCTGAAGATCTGTGCATTTCGAATTTTAGATCATTAACATCATTTGTGAACGATCGGTTCTTTCTTTTGAAATTCCTTTGGGCATAGTAAAGTTGTCGCAATGTCCATTTTGCATCTTCAATTGGGTCCCAAATAAATTGGGCAATATCTTTCCCTACTTGCTTTTCTGAAAATTGAACAAATCCCCACATCTCAGGATAATGAAAATTAACCAATCCCTGGGGGGACCATCCCCAATTATAAATTGCATCTTTTATTTTTTTATAGGATCCATCAACAATATTCAGATCCCATTGCACGCGCGCAAAATTCACCCGCCATTGGTCCCCATCACTCGGATGATTTCGCTTATCTAAAGACGCCCATGGAATTGCAATTTCAACCGTCCATTTATTATCAATATCCGATGGATCATTCAGAGTGCCGTCCAAACCGATTTTCGTGATTAACCCTTTGATATCCCATTCATTGATGACCTTCATACCCGGATCACGGTATGGTTTTGTTAAAAATAAGTCCCATTCTGTTCCGAATGCATTAACCTCAAGTTCGTAATAATTATGGGTATCTCCATCCGGGTCGATAAAAATTTCAATATCATTATCGTTATAAATCACCGCATTCCGCTCGGTTAATGTGGCCCATAGATGCGGCTCTTCCAATTCAAAACCAAAATAGAAATATTCATCGTCCCACAACATTTTTCCCTGCGTATTGTGGAATGGTTTTGGTTTCAGATCCCCTTCTATATCGACAAAAAGGGATGTCCATTCGGCCTTATCCCATGATTCATCGTCTAATTTCCCATCCATGATGATGGGTATTGCAGATCGGTAACAAACATATTTTTCTGGCGAATAGTTGATCATGGGCACAGGCATTTGGGCCCTTAGAACTGAGCAAAATACATAACCAATAATCCAAAATAGGTTTTGCTTCATGGTCAATTTTCGATATTTAATATGACAAAATCAATAGAAATTAACTTAGGGCACTAGTTGGAGATTATCGGTCCATCGTTTTTTTGAAAATATTCAGTGCGCTATTGTTATTGGCAACGAGGATGAATTCACCATATTTAGTTTTTATGGTGGTCATACTTTTAGCATCTCCCTTAGAAACAAATCCGGAAATGTTGTTGGGTCGAACTTTAAAATTATTATTTGAATAGGTCATGACAGTCCCGAAGGATGCGTCCTGGCGAATAGTTTCAACTTCAGTCTGATATAGGTTTCCCACAGCAATAATCTCAGTCCATATATTGTCTCCAGTCACATAAAAATCCTGGATGGGCGCAAATTGGGCTTCATTCGGCAATGGGACCACTTTAAAAGATCCATCGCCCAAATTTTCAACAAACACACTGGCCAGAATCTTAGCTTGGTAATGGATGGCTTTATTCAAATTTTGCTGACCAAAAATATCACTGATCCCCGCATTGGCGAATGATTCAAATGTGGGGAATTTCTGCCCAATAAACGGCATCTGATCCGTGGCGCATTCTTTCCCCCTTACAGGCACCTGGATCCCCTGGTAATTACTGGTTAATACAATATCGTAGGTCCCGTTATAATCAAAATCATCACAATAAATATGAAAGTCATTCTCTTTTGATGTTTTGAATTTTGTATTCAATCCAATATTGCCGGCGAAAAAATCCATATCCCCATCCTGATCGACATCATGGGAAGCGACGCTAAACCAAATACCGGTGGTACTGTCTAACCCTGTGCCGGAAGCCTTGGTGAATTTCCCCCCATTATTTTCGAATATCTGAATAGGCATCCATTCACCAACGATGATCAGATCGTCATCACCATCGGCATCATAATCAGCAAATCCTGCATCGGTAACCATCCCGATGTGTTCTAATTCAGGTGCCAACTCAGAAATGGCATCTTCAAATACACCCTTATTATTAACCAGTAAAAGGGATTTTGGCGGATAGGGGTATTTATCCGGTATAATTCTTCCCCCAACAAAAAGATCTATGTCACCGTCATTATCAATATCATTCGCTTGGATAATTTGTCCGCTTGAGGTGATAATGGGCAGTTGGCTTAATGATTTTTGAAATTTCCCCTTTCCATCATTGATATAAAGCCTGTCCTGGAATTGATCACTTTTTTCGGGGAATTCACTTCCGCCGCTTACCACGTATAAATCCTTATCTCCGTCGTTGTCCGCATCGAAAAATAAAACACCCAAGTCTTCCCGAATTTTATCTGAGTCCCAGGGTCCCTTTTGGTATTGAAATTTCCCATTTTTTAATTGGGTATATAAAGCGCCACTTTGGTTAGCAGCACCGCCCACATAAAAATCATCTAGGCCATCATTGTTGATATCAGCGCTTGCGATAAAAGGCCCATTATGCGACTGGCTGTAAGGCAGCAGAACCTGTTTTTGAAAATCGTCAAAACTGTTCTCAGTATGGGTGAAATTAATCCCCAATTCTTCCCCCGATACTTTTGTGAATAGCTTATTATTTCTTTCGGCAATACTGACCTTTGTATTGGCATCGGCAATATCAAGAGTGTGTTTTGTATTGATTTCTACATCAAGATAATTGGCAATTTTTCCATTGGGCCAAACAATTTCAATTTGGGATATTTTATCAGCAGACCCCAATCCAAAATTCAATACCGGGGAAACCGATGACTGGTAACCGCGGCTTAAAAACTGTTCCTGGTATTGTGAGGTTTCTCCCGTGACGACAGTCACTTTCGCCCCAATGCCGGAAGAATTTTCTTTTTCCCCTTTTAATTGGATCTGGACATAATTATTTCTGGCGTTATTTCGGTAAATGGACGCTTCATCATCCACATTGTTAATGATTAGATCCAGATCACCATCATTATCCAAATCGGCATAAGTAGCCCCATTGGAATAAGTTTTTCGGGACAATCCCCAGTCCTCAATGGTATTGGAGAATGTTAAATCACCATTATTCTTATAAATAAAATTGGCCAGTTTTTCAGAAGGCATCATGTTGATGGCCTCGTCCAAAGACATTTTGATACCACTGCGGATATTCCTTTTAATATTGGTTCTGAAATCCTGGTTGTTGAGTTCCCTGGCAATGCCATTGGTTACGAATAGATCCTTGAATCCATCATTATCAAAATCGGCCAAGAGAGGGGCCCAGCTCCAATCGGATTTAGCAATGCCCGCCAGTTGACCTATTTCACTGAACTGTCCATCCTTATTGTTCAATTGCAGCGTATTGGCCATATATTGATAGTGATGCCCCATCTCCACAATGGTATTGAAATTTTCCGTACTCATGGTGGCCATATTTTCCTTACTGCGAATATGGTCTTCCGGGGTCATATCGAGCACCAATAGGTCAGGGTACAAGTCATTATTAATATCTGCAAAATCGGAACCCATACTATTGGCAGAAATATGACCCGTCTTCTCAAGAATTTTATTGGTGAAGGTTCCGTCATGGTTGTTGATATATAAAAAGTCCGATTCTAAAAAGTCATTACAGACATACACATCCGAATAAGTATCATTATTAAAATCACCAATGACTGCACTCAATCCCCAGGCATTGTTTGTTAAATTGGCCTTCTTGGTGATATTGGTGAATCTTTCACCATCATTTCGATACAATTGATCTGAAGAAAAAGGATAAGTATTTTTATGGCCATCTACACTAACAGTTACGTTATTCATAAAATCTGGGCGGTGGTTCACCAAATACATATCCAGATCTTCATCCTTGTCAAAATCAAAAAAATATGCTTGAGTGGCAAACCCGGCATCGTCCAGATTGTATCGATGGGCCGTCTCCTTAAAGGTCTCGTCCTTTTGATTTATATATAATTTATTCTTTCTCAGTCGATCATTTTCCAACGAACCGGATTTACAAACATAAATATCTAAATAACCGTCGTTATTGATATCAATCATGGAAATGCCTGTCGTCCAGCCTTTGCTGTCTCTCACATGCGCTTTATCCGTGATATCCTCAAATTCAAGGTTTCCTTTATTCAGATATAATTTATTGGACTGTTGGTTTGAAGTAAAATAAAGATCAACTAAACCATCATTATTAATATCCCCCGCAGCAACACTACCCCCATTATAAATATAGGTATAGTTCAGGAAATTGAAATACAAAGTTTCTTGGACGATGTTTCTAAACTGAATTCCCGTTTCTTCGGATGCTATTAAAGTAAACAATTTTTCATCATCGGAAAGGGGCTTATCCAACCTTTTTTGCTGATCACTTTTTGTTGAGCAGGCACTGAAAAGAAGGAATAATAAGATGAAAATTGATTGAAATCTGTTCATTGATAATGTGTTATTAAGAGGATTATAAATATACCAAAAAAAAGCCATATTCAATAAAGAATATGGCTTTTTTTGTCGACGGTGAGGTGAGGTGAGAGCGTACCTCTTTAGAAGTTCCCTCCGGCAACATCCCACCAAAGTCGCGTTCCGCCAGTATCCGGTCCACCTAAGTGGGCTACACCTGTCTTCACTCCTTCGGGGTTTTTTTGAACCTCAGAACTCGGAAAATTAATTCTTCGAATTTGTATATCCGTATCAATTTTCGAATTACTGTTGTTCACCATATTGGGAAATACTTTTGGATAACCTGTTCTTCTGAATTCACTCCAGGCTTCTTGACCATCAGGGAAAAGAGAAATCCATTTTTGTGTTATGATTTTTTCTAATTTTCCTTCATTGGTTGCTGAAGCATCCCAAGCAATGGTCGCCGTACTCAACAGAGGAGATCCAGCAGCAATATTATTGTCTGCATTCTTCGGATCTACATAAGGAGCCGGTGTACTCGTTGCGTCTGCAATATAAGCTGAAGCATCACCAGCGCCATGTTGTGCAAAGGATTCAGCAATTCCGGCTTCGTATAAACTTTGAGCTGTACCACCCATGCTCCAACCTCTTAATGCACCTTCTGCTCTTAAGAAGTAAACTTCTGCAGCAGGCATCATTACTATCTGGTTTGTTTGGATAACGTCGCCTAAAGCAGAAAAAGTCACATAATCGGATTTTGCACCAATATCGATCCCGCAACGAATACCTTTATATTCTCCTGAAACGATTTCAGAAGGTTTAAAGTAAATAGGCATTCTCGGATCGTTATAACCCTTCAGGATTGATTCCATTTCGGCGCCCATACGCACATCATTCCAGGCACCGTTAATCGTAACCAATGGATGTTTGTATTTTGGAGAGGCTACCACTGCACCTTCTGCATTGGATGTAATAACACCAATAGAATGGGCAATGGATTTTTCCGCTTCAGACTTTGCTTTAGCAGGATCTGCCTTTACAATTCTTATGGCCAAACGTAACCGTAATGAGTTGGCAAACTTTATCCAACCGGAATAGTCACCGGCATAAGTGCTAAAGTCAGTGCCTGATAATGCTGATGGTTGACTGGCTAAAGGCGTTAAAATGTCGATTGCCGTTTCCAGGTCTGCGAAGAATTGATAGTACGCATCTTTTTGAGAATCGTACTTAATGGTTGCTTCTTCAGTCCCAAAATCAGAATATACGATTGGACCGTAGATGTCTGATACACGGTGCATGGCTTCAACCTTCAGAATCAATGACCATGCATAAAACTGAGGCGCACTTTCTTTCGCTCTTTGTTCAACTTTTAATGCATTGGTCATTACATTTTGGTAAGCAATGCTCCATGGGAAATTATTCCAACCATCGACCAAATCGTAGGTCATATTGTTAATATTACCTCTGAATGGTGTCGGGGGCATCATGTAACCGGAATAGATATCGCCAATCAGGTTTTGTTGCAGTTGGAATTTCCAGGCTGGACTGAATGTACTTATGTTGTTTAACATGGGTTCAAACAATGATTTCACATGATTAAAATCCTGCGCCAGTTCATCATTTGTAAATCCATGTTCAGAATCATTGATATCCTCAAATCTATCCGTACAACCAGTAAACAATACGGCTGCACTCAAGGCTGCAATGATATATTTTTTATTGAATTTCATAATTTTAATCTCCCTTAAAAGGTTAGGTTAACGTTGAATCCAATACTGCGAGTCAAAGGCTGACCAAAGTTATCAACACCTTGGAATCCTTCTCCCGTACTTAGGGTAATATTGGGATCAAAAGGAGCCTTTTTCATGAGGAAGAATAGATTTCTACCTACCAATGATACACTGGCTGCTTTAATGTATGGGACATTAAGGCCGAGTTTATATGAGAGTGAAACTTCTCTCACACTAATGTTGGTTGCGTCATAGATATATTCTCCAAGCGCACCGGCCCTGTTACCGATCAAAGAGTAGTAGGCCTTTGCATCATACGTCGTTACAGCATTGCCGCTGGCATCTACAGCATTAATTTTAACACCGCCTGCATTCCGGGCATCACCAGACCGTTTTGATACGCCAAACATATCATTCATACCTTCGGTAATACTCATAACTTCACCGCCAAAACGACCGTCAATAAGCACATTCAGAGAGAAGTCATTAAAATTGATTTGGTTTGCCCAACCAAGTGTGAAGTCTGGCATAGCGTTACCAACCTCTTCCCAACCGGTTTTTTGAAGGGCGCCATTCGCATCTAATTGAATTCTACCCTGAGAATCCCTGAGCAAACTAGAAGCTTCAAGAACACCAAATGGTTTTCCATTTTCAATCACATATTGATAACCATTTGAACTGGTCAATATTAATCGTCCATTCAAGTCTTCAGGTATGCCTGAAACCATGTTCTTATTGCTGGCATAATTCAAAGTGGTTGTCCAACTCAGACCAGCCGATCTGACGGGGGTGGCATACAAAGATAATTCAAGACCTTTATTCTCAATGGATGCTGCGTTAAACGCATAGCTTGAATAACCAAATGGGTTTGTGGACGGAGCACCAACAGTAATATATTGATTCTCTGTGGTTGAATTGTAAGCAGTTAAATCAATTCCTAAACGGTTATCAAACAGTTTCCACTCTGTACCGACTTCGAAAGATTTCTGAAGTTCAGGTTTAAGAGAAACGCCCGGTCTTGGTCCAACAGATGGTCCTGCAACTGACCCGGCAGAGATTGCGTTTCTTGGACTGGTGATAAAGGCCGGGATATCGTTACCCACTGTTGATTGAGATACCCGCACTTTAGCAAAGTCAACCATGTCAGGTAGACTGGTTAATTCACTCAAAATAGCCGTTACACCGAATGAGGGGTAAAAGAATGATACATTGTCTGTATTTACCAGTGCAGAAGACCAGTCATTACGCACTGAAACATCAGCATATACCATGGCTTTATAACCGATCAGGGCATTTCCAAATACAGATTGTATTTCTTTTTTGCTGCGAACACCTTGACTAAGGTAGTTGAGACCATTGAAGTTGGCCAATGTAAACCAGTTCGCTTTATTTAATCCAGGAGACGTACCAGAATCGATATTAATTCTGTCTCCAATTCGGTTATTCCGAATACTGGTACCCGCATTTACGGTTAATTCAATATTGTCATTTACCTGTTTGTTAAAGCTGGCAATTAAATCCGCAAATAACTGGGTGTCGTTACTTTTTGAATAAATATATCGGCCATTTGGATGTGACAGTGTTCCTTGCGTTGTGGCATAGATTTTTCTTTCATATGTGTTAAAGAACTTGTCTATGCTCAAACGAGAACGAATACTCAGGTTTTCATTCACTGTATAAGCGAAAGATGTGGCAGCCAAAAGCCGCTGGTTCCGTTCATCCGTTGCATTTCTGTTTAAGATCCAAAAAGGGTTTTGGTCAGTATGACTGTCTGTGAGCCAATTTTGCGCCATAAGATTTCTGGTTTCATTGAGCGTTTCATAATTAGTCTTATAGCTGTCAAAATCGTTTCCTCTGGGGAACCAGTATAACCCGGTTAATACGTTATGATAATATCCATTGGTTGGCTTGTTGTGGATTGTTTGGTCTGCCAAGGTAACACTTGCATTAAGCGTTAGTTTATCATCAAGAAGTTTTGCTGTTTCTCTTATACTGAAGTTATGCTTAGTCAACTGATTCGTTGGGATAACCCCAGCGGAACTCGTATTGGCATAAGAAAAGTAAGTTTGTGCTTTTTCTGTACCTGCAGAAAGAGAAACCGAATTTATTTTGGTTACACCTGTATTAAAAAATCCGGGCACATGGTTTGGAGAACTTTTCTTACCGCCATCCCAACTCGACTCTGCACCTTCAGCGGCACCGTATTCGGTTTGGAATTCAGGTAAGTTCGCCACTTTATCAAAGGTTGTGCTGGAAGAAACTTTAATCACAGCTTTTCCAACTTCACCTTTTTTCGTATTAATAATGATAACACCATTGGCACCCTGACTTCCGTAAAGCGCAGATGCGGATGCACCTTTCAATACGGTCATGCTTTCAACATCCTCTGGGTTGATCAAAGAAACAGCATCACCGCCATCGCGACCTTCCCATGTACTATTGGCTTGCGTTGGGCTTACGTTTGAAACCGGTACACCATCAATAACATATAGAGGTTGGTTGTTCCTGGTTGAAGAATTTCCGCGAATGGTTAATTTAACCGTACCGCCTGTACCGGAAGCACTCCGACTAACTGCAACACCGGAAACTCTACCGGATAAGTTGTTAAACAGGTTGGCATTCTTAACCCGTGTTAATTCATCAGATTTTATATCTTGAGCCGCATAGGTTAATGCTTTCTTCTCTTTCTTTATACCCAGTGCTGTTACAATGACTTCTTCCCCGGTCAGGGCTGAAGTCGATAGTGAAAAATTAGCCTGAGTAGACTGGCCTTCCGTGACAGTAATATTTTCTACAGTTGCACTTTCATACCCAATGTATTCAGCTCTTACCGTATAAGTACCGGCCGATACCTTGATTGCATAATGACCCTCACTATCTGTAGTACCACCATATTGTGTCCCAACGACAATGACATTTGCACCGGGTAATGGTGAACCATCTTCTGTTGCAACATTACCAACAATGGTACCTGTTGCCTGGGCCATCAGAAATCCGGCTGCCAACACTAAATAAAATGCAACTGCCTTGAAAAAGTGGTTAGCTTTCATAATGTTTCCTCTTTGGTTGTTCAATTGTTTACTTTCATAGCGTGAGATTTCTGATTTATCCGAAGCGTTTTATTCACCAGATCGAATGTAAAACGCCTGCTCTCCATCTCTCCCTAATAAGTGTTTTATTCAAGAGGCAGAAATATTAATTGCTACATTTTCGAGAATATTTTTGCGCCTTGCCCAATCAGCAACTCATCCATATCCGTATTGATGCGCTACCTTACTCTCTTACCAAAGTCACACTTACAAAACTTTGAGTTAAGATATCCATCAAATCCATTAACATTTAGAATTATATTAATTGATCGGGGTAACAATATAAATCGAGGTTAGTTTGTTTGCAAACAAAATTAACTAAAAATATTAAAAATAATTAATTCGCCTTCGCAGGACTCAGTGTAATCAGGGGAATATATACATTTCATTGAAGAGGACGGTGGCAAGCAGAGCGCCCGCGACTGGTCACCATTTCATCCCAGAGGTTTTGGGAAACCAACGATGAAGAAGGAAATGATTGTGGCCGTATCAAATTCCCTTCAAGAGAAAAGGGGGTTGTATCACCCCCCTAACTCCCGTGAAGATCAATCAGCCTAAGGGGGATTAACTGATTTGACCTTCCATAGATTTTTCCAGTCTTTGGGCTTCCTTTAAAAACTGATCAACCGTCATTTCTTTTATGAAAACCAGTCCATGGGTGGCTCGCAAGCGCGGGTGTTCATTCTGGTACCAGAAGTCCCGCCCTAAGACCAGCTGCATTAATTCATGCTGTTCTACCCATATTTTTTGGGTCAAATCGCAGAAGGGACCGTCCATTTCATAACTGGGAAAGGAGGCTTCCTTCTGACTTAAATAACAATTCATGAATGTATCCCGCAGCATCGCCATGGAATTCAGGGATACGGGAATAATAATGTCCGCCTCGGCCGGGTCAAAGCGGTACCATACATTTCGATACCCCCAGATTCGCAGCTTTGACAAGTCTTTGTCTTGCCCCCATAAACGCACTGCCTCCGCTATCGCCTGCAGCACTTTATAGTGGGTATCGGGGCCACTCCCTTCCGGATCCAAAGCCAATGATATAACAGTTGGATTTAATTCAACCAGTTGGTCTAGGATGGGCTGAACATCCCGTTCTCTTTCCGGGTTCTCGGTAAAAATATCTCCTGAATAAAAGCCCAGCCGCTGGTGAAAAACATCCTTCACCTGAACACCATAATGGGCCCAAACCAATTCTTCCTCAAACTCGCGAATCATGCCCTTCAACTTTTGGATTTCAGGTTCATTTTTCTGCCCGTCATAACACCCGGCTAAATAGTGTAGAATATCCTGAACTTTTTGAACCAACCCATCTTTGGACCTTATTTGATAAATATCTACCAAGGCCCTGACGACGCGGTGACTTAATCCTCTGGCCTGGCCCTCTGCATTATTACTGGCAATTCGGTTCAGGTAATGGTACACATCCTTATCCTTTTTGAGCTGGTAGCCTTTTTCAAAAAAGTCCGGGTAATTGACCATCTGTATTTGATTATGGGCTAAAAAGGATAATGTTTTATTCAGTACCTTGCTGACGTAGGTATTTGTGACGGAAGTAAAGCCAGAGGTCATGTTGGTAAAATAATGCTTATTCCTGGGAGACCTGACCAGGTGAGTGATATGGGGCAAAAACCCCAGCATGATATCATCATGATGGGGGCCCGTGTGGTAAAAGGTTTCCCCGTCTAAGGGTGAAATACCTTTATATATTTTTTCCCGAAAAGTGTTAAGTACATTGGGGACCGTCTTAACATTTAAACCCGGTATTAATTGACCTTTTTCGTCTGCTTTTAAATCTTCTACGGTAATCCGCCGGCCAAATTTATTCAGCTTTTGTGCCAGCCGGACCACAGCTCTTTGGGTCTTTTCTTCATTCCATTCTTCCTGGCACAGTTCATGTTGGATCACATCTTCCAATTCAGAAGCGGCGCCATGGGTCAAGTAAAAACGTCCCCCTTTAAGGGTACTGAGAACCGAGGCAGGATAACGGATATCCGGCTTGTTTTCCAGGGAGGCCTTCACCACCTTGGCTTTCGCTTCCCCTGCGGCGATTATAATCGCTGTGGCATCCGGATTGGCGGTGATCGTGGCCAGGCCGATGGTAATCACCAAACGATTGCGGGAAATTTCTATGCCCCCTAAATCGGTGGCGGCCGCGGCCTGAGTTTCGAAATTGGTGGTCATTAACCGGGTTGTGGAATTGTGATCCGAACCACGGACATTAAAGGCTATATGGCCGTCGGGCCCGATACCGCCGAGGAAAAACCCGATTCCGCCTTTTTCCCTAATTTTATTTTCATATTCGGAACACCACTGATCCACCAGAAAAATGGTCTTTTGCTGTTCTTCCTCCAGGGTAGATTTCGGCACCCGATAGCGCAGGCTCAAATCCACCCGGTGATCCGGAAAGATTTCATGGAGGGGATTCCCATTCGCCCGTGGTAATTCATTGCAGTTGATGAACAACCCTTTCCCCGGATCCATGCCAAAACCATCCATATAAAAATGCTGGTCATAATTATAAAAACTGTTGTGCTGGGAAGAATCAATGGGGTAGAACTCATCAATCTGGACAAAATGCAACCCCCGTAAATCCGGCTTTTGGTTGAGGGTTAGGCCGTTTTCTTTCCGCAGGGCTTCAAGCTTTTGGTCATCCCAGTTATTCAACAAATGCTGGGTCCACTTAATGAAGTGCTCCGGCGTCTTCCCTGTTGGAAGACTGATAATACCTTCTGGGTTTTCATTTACCCATTCCAGGAATCGCAGCGAAGTTAAAAACCCAAGGCGAGGAAAATTATCGACAATAATATAAGGAATATTTGGGTTGGGCGGATTGACTAAGGTTTGGGCTAAAAACTTTTTTTCAACGTTCGAATACATGTATTGAATCAACTCTCGATATTTATGTATTAAATGAGACTAAATATGCGTTTCTACGGGGGCCCCATTTGATGAATTAATATGCCGATCGATGGTACCCGTCACTTGAGACCACACTTTTTCAGGATTGTCAGGACGTAATTTAGACATATGATTGCAGGCATTGTACCCCCAAAATCCAATATTTTTAATGCCTTGGTTTAAAAGAATTTCTGCTGCCATCCCGACCTCCTCTTCATGGCCTTCCGGAATAGTAAATGCCTGGACCCATACCTGGGCTTCTTTCCCGTGGATATCACACAAGCGGCTGACTTTTTCAGCGTATTGATTGACATAAGGATCCATCGGTTGACCATGGGCCAGCCAGTAAGGATCGGTACCAAATGTGTCTACTTGGGGGAGCGAAATTATTTTTTCCCAATCCCCGATGCCGCTAGAATAAGCTTCATTTGGAATGAGACAAACCGAATTCTGCATACCTTTTTTTTTTGTTTCATTTGTCACCCATTCAATAAATTCAAATAGGGAAGAATCTAAAAACGATTTAAAATCATCATTTAATTCCTGAGGCAAAGGTTGGCCAAATAAATCAAAGTATTTTGCTTCACATTTTTTACAATGGCAGACCCAGGATCCATCTTCTGAATCCTGCCTATCATACCAGCTGGGTATATACCAATGGGGCTCATCCCAGAGAATACAATCAGCGCCCAACTCAGCACCTACACTGATCCATTCTTTGATCTGTTTACGAAAATTATTGTTATTAAAACATGCTGACGGCGCCCAATTCCCATTGGCCATGATTTGACTTAAACTGGGATCTTTATATACCATTTGAGAGAATGCTTCACCACCGAAAACACCGCCCACTCCCCAGGGATCCAATACAACTTTCAATCCCACATCATGGGAATCGGCAACGATTTCAGCCATGGATTTTTCATAATATCGCCAATCATTCTCACTGAATGTATGAACAACATAATCAAATCCCGATTTGGCCATTTCTTCCAAATCGGTCCTAACATACTGCCTTACCCTGTTGCCGAAGTAGCTGACACCAAATTTTGTTTTCATTTTCTCTTAAAAGACGATTATATGGAGGATTATTCTAATTAATTGGGCTACAAAATATATGGTATATTTGGTTTCTTTTCTAACAATATAAACTAAATGATTTTTAAATCATCATAGCAGAAGTCCGGGATATTAAAGGTACTTTAAACATTTCTTCGAGCGTAATACAGGCTGCACCTCGAGCGACAGCTAGCCGCCCCTGGGAACTGGCAACAACCTTCATAGGGCCTCTAACTGCCCTGAGTATCTCCAATCGAAAAACATTCTCTATGGATTCAACAATCAATTCTCCCACTTCAGCTACTTTTCCTGCAATGACTACACACTCCGGGTTAATCATCGCAACCGGACGAGCGATTGCTTTTCCAATATATTGACCTAAAAGAGAGAAAAAATATTTTGCTGCTTCATCTCCCTCCTTTGCCGCTTCCACAATATTAAAAATATTAAAAGCCTCATCTTCTTTTAAATATTGATCAATTATGGTACTACCCTCCGAGAAATCCTTGGCCTGGCTTAATAAATTTTTCATTGGTGGGAATTTTATATACATTTCGCCTGAACAATAATTTGCACCGTGATACAATTCGCCATTTAAAACTAAGCCTGCCCCCATGTCATTGGAGTAAGCATCAATTTCCACAAGTGCGGTCATAAAGTTTTTTATTCCCTTGCAACTGCCGATCCATTTGGACCCCATGGCGACTGCATTGGCATTATTTTCAGCGATGACAGGAATGTTAAATGATTCCTGTAAATTTTCTGTGATTGAAAAATTGCTTTCGGACACCACCTGCGTTACCATCACTTTACCAGTATTTCGGTTAACGATACCTGATATGGCAACGCCAATACCCACAATCTTATCCAAGCTCACAGTCGTATGTTTTAAAAAGCTCCTTATGCACTTGAGAACAGTGCGATTCAATGCTTTTGCATTTTTCTGCACACCGGTTTTAAATACTTTTTTGCCAATCGTGACTCCGGTCATCCCCAGGATCACCAGTGATACTTCACCAATTTCAATATCCACACCCAGTGAATAAATCGAATTATTATTTAAGGCCCATAAAAAGGGGCGCTTTCCACCTTTAAAAGTAGACTTCCCTTTTCCGCGGTTGACGATTAAATCTTTACTCTCCAGCCCTTTTAAAATATTTGATATGGTCGAGGGGCGTAAACCGGTTACCTGGGCCAGGTCAGCACCAGATATCTCTTCATGTTCCCGGATCAAATTAAGAACGAGGCGATCGTTCAGGTTGCGAATTAAACGGAAATCCCCAGTTTGCATTGGGGTAGAAGTATCATTTTTCATGGCGCTGAGTTTAAATTAAGTCAGCGCAATTATTCAAGTTAGTTTATTAATAAATGAAACTAACCGGTTGATCAATAGGGTGATCAATACATTGGTAATCACTGAAATTCCAATAAACCAGGTCCATGCAAGTCCAATTTGCTTTAAATAAAATACCACCAGAAGACTGGCAATAAGGCCAAGGATTAAACTGGTGGAGTGAAATTGGCGGTCCATTTTACTGAGTAAAAATAGTCCCAATAAACCGCCATACGTAAAGGAAGCGATTTGTAGTCCAACAATAATAATTGCGGAATCACTTTCGTCAAATAATAAGGCAATGGTGATTAATACCATGCCCCATACAAAACTGACCAACTGGGACTTCTTGATTGATTGAATACCTCCCAACCAGTCCGTAACCGTCGATGACGCCAACGAATTAATCGATGAACTTAGGGTGGACATGGCCGCCGAAAGGACGCCGGCTAATAAGATTCCCTTTAATCCCACCGGGAGGTGATTCACAATAAAGGATGTGAATTCCCGATCCCTCTCTAATTCAATGCCACCCATTAAAACAAATATGAGTGATCCGGCTAAAAGGAATATGCTGAACTGGACAAAGACAAATATACCGCTGCCAATCATGGCTTTTCGGGCCGACTCCAGGTTTTTTGTCCCCAGTACACGCTGGACCATCATATAATCTACACCATGGGAAGAAAAGGACATCAGTGCACCTCCCAGAGTTGCACTTAAAAATAGATAGGGCTCTTTCAAAAGATTCCCCTGCCAGTTGAAAACAGAAATTTTCCCCTCCGCGGACAAAGAATTAATAATCCCCAAGAATGATTGATCCAATAGATTTACCGCAATGAGAATGGATGCAATTCCTCCAAAAAGGTAAAGGAGGAACTGGATGCTGTCAACCCAGACTACGGTACGAATTCCTCCAAAGAGTGTGTAGATCAAGGTCACGATGCCAATCAGGATCACTGCTGTAGGCAGCGTCCAACCGGTAATGACCTGGACCACCACCGCTGTCGCCAAAAAGCGAACGCCATCCGCTAAAACGCGCGTGACTAAAAATACCCCTGATGCAACTTTTTGAATATCAGGGCCAAACTTTTGGCCAATAATTTCATAAATCGAAGTGACCCCGGATTTGAAATATTGGGGCAATAAAAAGAGACTAACCAGAATCCTTCCAACTATATATCCTATTGCTAGTTGGAGGAAAAACCAGTCGTCCCGATAGGCTAGTCCTGGAACACTAATAAATGTCAGTACGGAGGTTTCCGTGGCGACAATGGAAAGCATGGCTACCGGCCAGGGTAAATTCCTACCCCCTAAAAAATAATCTTCAGAAGATTGATTATAGCGGCTCTGCCATATCCCATATATTGAAAATCCCGCCAGGAATAGGAGAATGATGGTTAGGTCTATCCAGTGCATGGGTCTAATCCCCCAAAGGATGAAATGAATAAAACAATAGGCCGTCAAAGAGGGGGCCGTCTTCCCTGAAATAGTATTTCATAAAATCCATATTGACTGTTTTTCCATATTCAGATGAAGCATGAATGATATTTCTCTGATCAATGATCATGCCTTCATGGGCCACAACCAGCCCCATCTTGAACCAGGCTTTTTTTACAAAAGCGACACCGGTGATAGACGGTAATTTTTCCAGCAAAACTGAATTGATCGATTCACTTGGGATATAGGAGATAGTTGTTTTCTTTTCCCAACCCAGATCAAGAAATTCTGATCCATCTGATTTCTGATTTAATACAATGTCCACTGTTTCTAAATCCTTCGGCTCCACAAGAGAATCAGTAATATTTTGTGTAAATGGATTTTCCTGAATTCGGTCTGATGTATAATGCCATCTACTTTGGAAGGTGGGAATTGATTTACCATCCTTTCCGGGTTTATAATGAATTTCGATTAAATTCGCCTTGGCTTCATCCCAATCTTGACTTTGAACGCTGGCTAAACTAGTGAGCACATGCACCGTACAATCAGAAACATCCAGGCGGAAAATCGGATCTGTATCCTGGCCTGCTTCTTCCCCTAGGCAGAAAAGTTCATATGGTTTTCCCACCTGCCATAAGGCGAAAGCTTTCAGCCGATCGTGAAAGTCTGGAAATTTTTGATGAAATTGGGGTAAGATTTCGGAGACCTTTTCTTCACTTAACGTCCAGGGCTTTGGCAGTGAATGCAACCAATTATCGGGATTTGAACACCCTAAAAAGAGGAAAAAGGAAAAGATTAAGGTAGAAGGCAGAAGGAAAAAGGAATTCTTTTTCTTCCTTCTTCCTGTTTTCTGAAGTTTTTTTCTTTTCAAATTACAATATACCATTTGCCCTTGATCTGTTACCTATCACTAGTTACTACTCCACCAGTTACCCCTCCACCAATCACCACGCTCTTCTCCAAATCAAATTCGGATTTTTTTCATTAATCCCTACGGCCTCATAAACTGCCGAATGCATTCTTTGCCGCCAGTCAAAATATTTCGGACTTTTCCATGATCGATTTGGATGCACCGCATTGGTGAGTAAAATAACAAACATATTGTTTTCAGGATCGATCCACAACGACGTACCCGTGTACCCTGTATGACCAAAACTTTTATCACTCAAGAAGACTCCTCCGGAGGCTTTTCCATCAGGACTATCCCATCCAAGGCAACGGGAACTCCCCTCAACCATATTGGCCCTGCTCGTAAATAATTGCACCGTCTCCTCTTTGAAAATGCGCTCCCATCCATAAATCCCGCCATTCAGCATCATCTGGGAAAAAACGGCTAAATCATCTGCCGTTGAGAACAATCCTGCGTGGCCGGCGACACCGCCTAAACTATGGGAATTTTCATCATGAACTTCCCCATGGATTAAACCATTCCGATACTTTGTACTAATTTCGGTGGGAACAACTCTATGCAATTTTTCTGACTGTGGATTATAAAAAGTTGCATTCATCCCAAGCGGATTAAATACAAGAGAATCCACCAGAAAATCCAAGGATGCATGACCAATCGCCTCCACTACTTTCCCTAAAGTGATCAACCCCACATCGGAATAAACCATTTTCTCACCCAAACCGGATGCCGGTTCCGTATTCATGACTGAATCCAGGCGGGTATTCGCATCCCCATTCATCATGAAATATTCTCTGTAAGGCGGTAACCCTGCGGTATGGGTCATTAGATGGCGGATGGTTGTATTCGACTTTTGGTCAAAATATTTTTCTTGTTTACCTTTAAATGCCGGCAGATGGTGCACTACTTTATCATCTAAAGAAAGTTTTTTGGTATCGACTAATTTCATTACAGCCGAGGTTGTGGCGATCACCTTTGTGATAGAGGCCAGGTCGTAAATATCGCCTCGAGTGACTGGTTCAGATTTTTGGTAAGTATGATATCCAAATGATTTGTGAAGAAATATTTGTCCATCTTTTGCCGCCAACAGTACACCGCCTGGAAAGGCCGAGTCAGCCACTGCCTGGGCTAATAAAATATTTACCTGATTGATATTCGCTGATATTTCTGAAGCCCGAACACGTCTTAAGGTTTTTCCCGGTTTCCATTTTGAATTGCCATTAGACCACCTTTGCCCCCCAATCGAAATCCCCGTTCCATTTTCAGCAATTTCGGGAATAGTTACAGGTAATATCCCCGTGATATCATTCTTTCCTTTTATCGCATTCGCAGCTGCTGTTTGTAGAATACTGCTGCTCTTATAGGCGCAAATGTAAACCGGTGCTTTCGGAAAATCCTGAATGAGGTAAGGACTTCCAAAACTGGTCACGATGACTTTTTCACATTTTTCAATCAGGGCGTTGACAAATACTGCTTCAACCTTGGGAAGAAAAATTTCATCCTTATGCTCAGTGGGGTTGGCAAAAGCATTGAGGAAAACCAGTCCATTAGCCGGAATCTGGCTCAGGATATAATCAGCAACAACTGAACTGTCTGACTTATCAATTTGGAAGGAATTAACCTTGCGTCCATTGGTTTTGAGCTGTTTTGTAAAACTACTCTCATTGTGATTGTTGGGGCCATCATATAAGTCCACCACATAAAGTGTTTCATCGAGGGCAGGACTTAAAGGGAGAATATTGCCTTCATTTTTAACAAGGGTGATAGCTTTTTCCGCCATCTCCTTTGCCATTTTAAAATTTTGAGTCTTACCCATTGCACGGTGCGTGTGATCCGATGAAATCATTCGGTTTTGATGGAGCCCGAGTTTTTCCTTCATCTTCAGAACTTTTAAGGCCGATTGATTAATTCGGCTTTCCGGGATAATGCCTTCCTGGACTGCTTTTTCAATCGTATCGATTGATTTTTTCAGGTTCATATTCTGAATAATGATATCGGAACCGGCTTGAACCGTGGCTAAAAGTGCATATTCATCGGAGTAATTTTTAACGATACCACCCATCCGCATGGCATCTGTAATAATAATGCCTTTGAATCCCAATTTCTCTCTTAAAATATCCTGCAGCCAAAATCGGGACAGGGAGGCCGGGTCTTGGGCGTGATCCTGGTAATCAGGAGAATTCACATGGGCCACCATAACCGCATCAACCCCTGCATCAATGGCTCGTTTAAAAGGGGGTAATTCAACATTCCAGAGTCGAACCGAATCACTGGGGATTTGTGCCAAAGAAGAATGAGAATCGGTTTCTGTATCGCCGTGCCCGGGAAAATGTTTCGCAGCCGCCAGCATGCCATGATCGTGCAATCCGCGAATGAATTCAACCGAATAGCGATTAACGGAGTCCGGGACTTCCCCAAATGAGCGCGTATTAATAATGGGGTTTTTTGGATTATTATTAACATCTACAACAGGAGAAAGGTTAAAATGAATCCCCACAGCCCGACTTTCTTCCGCCGCTATGCGGCCTGCCTCATAGGCATATTGCGGATCTCCTGTGGCGGCAATAGCCATCATTGGCGGTAACGTTACTGCACCGGGATAGCGCCGGCCCAACCCTGATTCAATGTCAGCATCCACGAGAATCGGCACTTTAGATTTGGACTGCATGTCATTCAGCATCGTCAAAGCACTGCCCGCATCTCCAAACCATATATGGAGAACACCAATCCCATCAGTTTCCAGATGTTTTTGAATTTCCTTCCACTGGCTGCTCTCATAATTCATGAATCGCATATTCATGGAAACAACCATCATTTGCGCAATTTTTTCACGCAAGGTGAGCTTCTTGAGTGTTTTTTCAGCCCAGGATTTTTTTGATGTAAACTGTCCCGGCCCTGCACAGGCGGATAATAGCACAGCCAGACAAAGTATAATTCTTTTTATAATCATAATTCAGAAATTAAATGAAATTGATGTCATGTTACCCTACTTAAAATAGATAAATTCGAGATGAGTAGAACCGACAAACCAATTAATTCTGTAATCTGGCATGACATATTTATAAAACCTGCACGAAAATGTTGGTGAACTTGTAATTGCATTATAGCGTTGCAATATGAGATTTACATTTAGGTTGGATGGAGATTTGCAATGAGTCCTCTCAGTATATAAGGTATTTTCGTCGAATTTTTTGAAACCTTTCAATATCTTGAGGAATGGTTTTTAGTATTTCTCCAATTTCGGGGTTTGATTGGAGAATAGCGCGCAAATCTTCATTCCCCCATAAATTATCCATGTACCGACGCATTTGGAATTGCTTTGGAAATAGTTTTTTAGCCGAAACAAGTAAAGCAACCGCTAGGGGTATTGGTTGAAATTGGTCACGGTCGGTAACGGTGAATTTCAATCCACGGCATTCAACATCCTTGTATTTTGGATTCGTGCTCTTGCCGGGAATGAAACGTGGGGTAAATTCAACAGGTTGGGCAGATACACCTCGCAAATATTTTTTCGGTACGCCAGCCAGCCATTGTTCCGCATTCACGAAAGGTGCGCCAATCATTAGAAAGGGGGAAGGCGTTCCCCGTCCTTCAGAGAAATTCGTTCCCTCAAATAGGCACATACCGGGATAAACGGTTGCCGTTTCCAAGTCGGGAATATTCGGCGATGTTGGTGTCCAAGGCAGGCCGGTTTCGTCATACCACATGGAACGGTTATAATTTTTCATTTGAATGACGGTCAAGTCACAGTTGAGAGCATATCCAAGGTAAGATTCGTCGTTAAACATTTCCGCGATTTCTCCCACAGTCATACCATAGCGTGCCGGCAGTGGTGCCGCGCCAACAAAGCTGTTATTCGGCGGTATGGTGACGGCCCCTTCCACGCGATCCGCCCGGATAGGGTTAGGGCGATCGAGCACAATAATGGGTAATCCCTCACGCTTGGCGGCATGCATTGTAAGAAATAGGTTGGAAATAAATGTATAAAATTTCACTCCGACATCCTGGATATCATATACAAGAACATCCAGGCCTTTTAACATTTCGGGTGTGGGTGCGCGGAATGATCCATATATACTATAAATTTTCAAACCGGATTCAACACGATCTTTGGTAGAGACACCGCCGTCAATATTCCCTTTGATTCCATGCTCGGGTCCGAAAGCGGCCATTACCTTCGCATGCTTTGAAAGGAGGTCAATAATGTGTTCCCCATTTGCACCAATGGAAGTTTGGTTCGCGATTACACCTAACCGCTTACCTTTGAATAGATCGAGATGATTCAGCAACAAATTTTCCAGGCCGGTGACGACTTTTTCTTCAATGGATATTGTACCCGTTAACTTATCGGGGTCGGCTGAATCAACAACTCCCTGATTTAGAAATGATTCGTTTCGACCCTGATGCTCAGAATTTTTTATATTTTGAATTCGGTTTATTGGTTGGCTTACGCCAAACTTTTTCGATATAAATTGTTCGGACCCTGTGCATGCAGACATAATTAGGGTAAAACAAAGGATTGATTTTCTTTTAACAATCATGTTGATCTTAAGTGTAATTAATGTGTTAATGGTTTATTAAAATGAATATTTTCGTATTTTAATAGTCGAAGGAATCGAGTATTAATCCAAAATCTGGCCTGGCATTTTTGAGAGACTCACAAATAACCGTTGGAGAGCTAGTATTTGCAATATTGAGGTGCCAGACCAGATTTGGACTAAGTTTGGATAATATTTTCTTTAAGTATTATTTCAGTGATTTAAACTCATGGCTTTATCAAGTATTTGAAGAATTATCAATCTAATTGGCTGGGTCGGATGGTGTGTTTGAATTATTCACACGCTCAGAATTCGGGTAAGGATACCAATTCCTGTTTCTTTCAGGGTTCGCACTACCTGGGCCTGGGCGACCGAAACGACGACTATCTTCAAATTTCAATCCGGACATATACAACTCTATACACCGCTGGCGGTATATTTCATCCAAAATATCTGATTGTACCTGGTTACCACTGTACCCGCTGCTAAATCCTGCGCCAATACCAAATGGATCTGATGCAGGATTCTTCGTGATGATTTTATCCAATTCTGCGACAGCTTTGGTTAAATCACTTTTTCTTGCATATGCTTCAGCTTTAATAAGGGTCATTTCTCCCGGCAGATAAACTGGAATTCCATCACCATTTTCATCAAAAAATCCACCACCCCTGAAATCTTGATTCGCAGGAGCTGTATTTGCAAAATAGAATGGAAGGCGTTTATCCGCTTCATCTGGTTTTAATACATCTCCTAACCCGAGCGTTAAATTGATAGGTTGAAAAACATTATTTGTTCTAATTGATACAAATGCAATTGGATTTGGATTTACATCATCATAAGAGTATGTTGATTTAGAACTCAAGTCCACAGCACTTGCAGCACTAATTGCTTTATCATAATCACCCTTCATTAAATAATATCGCGCCAATAAGGCGTTTATTGAATTCCCAAGATCAATCGTACCTGTGGTTGTCTTTAAAAATTCTGCAGAAATTGAAGAGACTGATGATTTGCCCGTCTCAAGTGTTTGGATCACTTCATTCAGAACTTCTTCTCTACTTGAAAATTTAGCATCCTTTTCAACTTTAAGTGGTACTTGTTCAAAATATTGAATCAATGTCCCAAGCGCCATCCCTTTAAACAGACTGGCTGTTGCCACTAATCCAGCTTTAATACCGGCATTGGAAACAACAGTTTCAACTTCATCAAGTATGATCTGCGCTTCTGATTTTGTCAACATCGCTTGTTCCCACATATTGGAAACAATATTGTTTGCGCCTGTCACTTGTTCACCACCCAAATCAACTTCATTTTCATCCACATTGCCTGGATTGATCAAGCGCAGTTCCCCGGTTGTGAAACCAGGGCCGGCTACAATATTGTATACCGAACTTTGGCGACCAACACTCCAGCGGTATTGCATTCCGACCGCCAATCCATTTAACCCTTCAGCGCTGCCAAGAACCTGTGAACTGGTTGGGTTTGATGGATCAACGAATTCATCTTCACAGGCCACAAATATTAGCGAAAACCCAAGAAGCATTATTTGAAAAACCTTGTTCATATTTTTATTAATTTGATTGGTCATTTTTCTCTCCTAGAAATTTGTGGTTAAGGATAAGGAATAAACCCTTGGAATCGGAACGGTACCGAAATTATACCTCAGGTAGGAAGCCTGCCCTGCAGAATTTGTTTCTGGATCATAGCTATGGTATTTATCCCAAGACATTAAATTTCTTCCGCTAAAGGTTAAGGTGGCACTTTCAAACATACTCAGGTAATCTGACACATCGTAAGAAATCGCAATTTCTCTTAATTTGACATAGGAACCATCCTCTACACGCCAATCTTCAATTGGATAGATTGACCATACCCAGCCTCGGGGCAATTCGCCGGACAACTCTTTTTCAGCATATTCACCAATGCCAACACCTTGACGCGTTCGTTTGTCTGCATCAAAGATATCAAATCCTTGGACACCGTCGATCAAAACATTGAGATTCCATTTTTTATACTTGACGTTTGTTCCAAACGAAAAACTAAAGTCTGGATTTGGATCACCAATTATCTTTTTTAAGTAAGTGCCGGTAGGTTGACCATTCGCATCTCTCATAGCTTTACCTGTTGCTGGGTCACCTTTTTCTCGTTGAAGGACTCCACTGGATGTCAACAGATAATTTCCTTTATCATCTCGTGCGGCATAATATCCATAAAAAATACCAATCGGCTGGCCGTTTTGAATATATGCTGGAACCCAGCCTGGCGCATCAACTTTGTACATTCCTTGAAATGCATCTACAACCTTATTACGGTTTTGGGTATAGTTAAAAAAGAGGTTTACTTGCGTACCCGTTGTTTTAACTGGTGTTGCGGAAATCAAGAATTCAAATCCTTTATTTTGCAGTTTACCAACATTCTCAACAATGGTTAGGGCACCTTCTGAGGAAGCCATCGTGCGAGGAATAATCAAATCTTCAATATCAGCGCTGTAGGTTGTGGCTGAAATATTGATGCGATCATTCAAGAAACCAGCATCAATACCCAATTCAAATTCTTCACTTCGTTCAGGGCGAATGTCCGGGTTCCCTTTCTGAGATCTTGAATTAAACCGTGTTGACCCTGTTAACTCACCCGGGTTGAATTGGGTAAACCTTGTATATGGGCCAATCGCCGTTAGGTTACCTGATTGTCCCCAAGAAGTCCGTAGACGTAAGCTACTCACCGTATTTGAGATGAAAGACTTACTCCAATTATCTCCACCAGAAACCAGCCAACTAGCACTGGCTTTAGGATAAAAGTTTGATCGGTAATTTTTTCCAAATGCTGTTGAAGCATCCATACGCCCTGCCACAGTCACATACAGGTTCTCATTATACCCGAAAGTTTCCTGGACATAATATCCCCAAATATTTGTTTTTGATTCTGAGGATTTTGCACCTAGGAAATTGCTGGCACCTGAAATTTTTTCAACAAAGGCAGCCATTCCTCTTCCTTGCGTAGTATTATATGCATCCCGATAAAGCTGCGCATTAAACCCTGCATAGGTGGTTGAGGTCAATTTATCAGACACATTGAACTTATATCGTGCGTTTAAATCACTGTTGATTTGTGAAACATTATTTTGTGCTTCACTCGCAAATCCATCATTATACCATCCTGAATTCACAGGTGAATAAGGGTAAGGCGGGATAAAAATGGTACCGGATTGTCCGTAAGTATCCTGCCCTAGAATGTAATCAACCGTCAACCCTTTCATCGGTTTCAAATGAACTTGAGCATCAGCAATGATGCGCGTTACTTTTTGGTTTATTTTAAAATCTTCAATAATAGAAAGAGGATTCACACGAGTAGGCTCTACTGATTGCAACTTTCCAAAATCATCTTTCTGGGTGATATCCCAAACATTATTGGTAATATTTACAGAGTTTACAGGACTCCAGAATACATTGCCATCCGGCTTTTCATCTGAATCACTGGTAATGTAATTCAAACCAAGATCAACACGTATCCAATCATTAACGTCTTGCTGAATACGCATTTTTGCGCCGTTCCTTTTAACAGCAGTATTTTTAACGATCCCTTCATTTAACGTCTTAGAAACGGAAGCATAATAGGTCGTATTCCCCGAGCCCCCTGAAACAGAAAAATGGCTATTGGAACCAACACCATTATCAAAAATTTGATCCTGATAATCATACCGTTTAACAGGTACAGTTGTTGTAGAAAAATTACGTCCAACCGTCAAACCGCCCGTAACCGGATCTGCACCGGCAATTGGGTATAAGCGCTGAGTTGCACTGCCAAATTGTTCTGGACGCAAATTGGTATATACTTTTTTCCGCAATTGATTAGAGTTGAATCCTAAGGACATTGAGTATCTGGTTTTTCCAGATTTTCCTTTTTTAGTTGAGATTAACACAACACCATTGGCTGCTCTAGAGCCATAAATGGCTGCTGCGGCACCACCCGGGATTACCTCAACACTTTCAATATCATCCGGGTTAATATCACCTAATCTATTCTGTCCAATTACGGCACCTTTAGGCTTAATATTAATGTGAGCAACATTTTTGGATTGGTTGCTAATCACAACACCGTCCACAACATACAATGGATCAGAAGAACCATAAATTGAGGATACGCCTCTCAATGTGATATTAAATCCACCGGAAGGATCACCGGAATTCTGTGTAATTCTAGCACCGGGTATTTTTCCCTGAAATGCACCGGCTAAAGTTTGTGTCCGAACTTTGACCAAATCTTCCGCTTTCAAGGTCGTAACAGTATTCCCAAGTTCTTTTCTTGTCGCCCTAATGGTTGATCCAATCACGACGACATCATTCATATTTAGGGCTGAAACAGAAAGCTGAAAATTAAGCGTTGAAGTTTTCCCATCGGACACATCAACCGATTGCATTGTGCTTTGATAGCCAATGTAATTGACCTTAACCATATGTGTGCCTGCACTCACGCCTTCAATTTTATACTCACCTTCATTACTGGTTGCAGCACCAAGACTAGTACTTTCAACCAATACATTTGCGCCCACAAGCGGTGCACCCGATTCTTTATCGGTAACAACACCACTGATTACGCCTTGTGCATACGCAAATTGGAAGCAGAGCAATAAGAGTGTAAAAAGCCTACCTTTGGTAAGCCCGTTGAATCGTGCTAAGTCTTTAGTTCTCATGTATTCCTCACTTTTGAAATTTATCGACTGGGTGAACTTGGGTAATTGGATTAAACCATCAAAGTCCAAGGAAATGCAGAATTGTCAATGCAATAATGGGTAAAACATTTGATTTTCTGCGAATTCACTTCAGGAATATAATAGAACACATATGTGCAATGTCAACAAATTTTTCATTATTTATTAAATTTATTTCCTTATTTAAATTTTTTTCTTCCGTTTATAATTAATTTTCAACCATTTAAAGGCATAATAATGAAGATGTACGAGTAATTTATGCTCTATATAGCTACTGTATGCGCTGACAATCAATCACTATGACCCTAAACCGACTTTAACCCCAATCAACAACCTTGAATAATTAATATATGTAAACTTTAATTCCTTTTTTAAATTGCGCGACCAAAAATTGATTGACACAAATCCACATGTTTAGACTTCCACTCATTTTCCAATTTCAAGAAAAACCAGAAGAAATACCCAATTTTTCTGCGCTGGTTACCAATTCTTATTGGAAAGAGCACAATAGCCATCTTGTGCAATTTAGATCTGTTAAACTTCCTCATGACGAAGCAGATTTTATTCAAATACTCATGGATACGAAATGGTCCCATTCCCACGCGGCTTTATTTGCAGGAATCGCTCAATATAAAATGGGCAGTGGGATGTTTGCTGAAGCAGCCAAATTCCACGGCTATGCGTTCGCAAGGGCGCCAAAAAAGAACAAAAAACTTAGGGCCTTTTTAATCCTGGAAATGGCAAACCTATTGATTTCCATAAATGATTACGATGGGGCCATTTCCCTAATCAACTCCGTTAAACTCATTGATGATACAGAATATTTAAACAGGTTAGCAAGCTTTACAGAATTAATGGCTAAAATATTAAATGGAGAAAAGGACTTGACTGAATCAGTCAAGGAATCGCTTAAATACTTCCAAAAAATAAAACAATATGCTGGTATTGCCACTCATTATGGACTACTCGGCAAATCCCATTTAATGGCAAAGCAATACGACCAGGCGAAAGATTCTTTTAAATCAGGGATTAACCAGGCACGAATCGCCGGCTACAGTCATATTGAAGAATCCATTTCCTTGGAACTGGCAGAACTTAGTTTAGGAGAAGGAAAAATTGACCAATGCATTCAAGGACTGAAAAATGTGAATCCACTGGGTAAAAATTACTACAACAGGGTGTTGCAACAAGCAAAACTGGGAACAAATCTCCGCCAATCAGGCCAGTCTGAACAGGCGGTCTCCCATCTTCAGCAAGGGTTAAATATTGCTACACAATATGGTGTCCACTACCTGATTCCTATCTTCACCAATCAATTAGGTAAATCTTACGAAGACCAAGGGAAAATAGAACTGGCTCATTATTTTTTTGACAGAGGATACCAAACCGCCATTGAATTAATTCGTCAATACTTTACCTGCTCGGACCATCTGCTTCAAGCGATTGAAAGTTTTACCCGGTTTTTAAAAGAAAACGCTCTTCAGGAACAGAATGAAATCAAAGAAGACGATTTTTCATTTGCCATCGACAAATCGCTGATCGAAATTCGATCTATTTTCCAAAGAGCATTGCTAACAATCCTATATACCCGTTATGGCACTTTCAAAAACATGGCTGAAAAATTGAACATATCCGAGCGGACTATTTCCCTGGTAAAACATCGAATTAAATCTTATACTTTTGATGAAGTACCCGATTCGATTACTCATTTTATTCATGAGAACAATGGTGTATCATGGAAAGAATTGAACCAAAAGTTTGAAGCAAAAGTCCTGAACTATCTGTACCCCAAGTACGATCGAAATAAAAGAATTATGAGTGAAAAAATGAAAATAAGTTATCCCCACATGTTAAACCTGATAAAGACTGCAGAGGAATTAGAGGATTAATAACATGAATGATAATTTTATTCTTGTTGGTTTAGAAGGGAGAGCGCTCCAATTCAGCGGCTGGTGCATTCATACTGATGAAGAAAACCTATCCTTCTGGTTAGGGGATGTGTCTATTGAAAAGAATTACTTGGACGATGACCGTTATCTCTCAGATTTCAAACCGATCAATGTCCACGATCAAGTTGAGCAAGTAGAGGGGGAAATTGTTTTATCCCCTGAAGAGAGGGTTCAGGGTGAAATTATTATTCGGACCTGTGTGGATTCGATGACTGAATTATCTCGAAAAAACGGCAATAAACCCCTGTTAGCCGGGATAGGGATGCCGGGGCTCAAATCAAATGATCAACGAGGCGTGCTTCTGTCAACCTATGGGCCCAGGATTCCAGATTTTTGTGATCGTGTTGAAGCCGAATTAAAAAATAATCAGGTAGAATTGATCATCCCTATTACCAAACTGGGAAGCGATGTAGAATATTGTGGGATGGGTGAAGAATATTCCGTCGATGGCGCATTCAGCAACTATACTAACTGTTATTTTCTTGGCGGCGGCACGGGGGCAGGTGATGCACTCAAACTTGACGGCGAACTCATCCCCTTAAATGAAACCAAGTCTTGGATGGCAAAAACCTGGGAATTGGTCAATGACCAAGGCTTCTCTTTAGAAAAATATGCTTCCACCCAGGGGATACAAAGCATCTATAGTGAAAAGTCCTCAATACCATTGCGCACATTGGTTCAAGAATCATTCACGCCAAAACGAATCCTGGAACTCGCCTGCCAAGGAGATCCAGCAGCAATTCACACGTTTCAGGAAATAAGTAAATACCTGGCTGAACTCATTTACGAAAGGATCGTTACAATTTATTCAGGATGGCAAAACCTGTTTGAATTCAACGATGAAAACCGGCCCCCCCTTTCGCCAAACCATCCCTATCAAAACATACTATTAAACCGAATTGTTTTTGGCCAACATTTTGGAGCACTTTTACGGGTTTCTCAATCAGTAGATTATCTTTGGGATGACTTTGTTAATCACTTGACTAATAACCTATCATCTTCCTCTTTCTTGGATGATATCGCCAAAGAGCACTATATCAAAAATGGTGCTGTCAATCCCCAATTAATTCATACGTCAAGCTTAACAGAGTCTTCAATTCTGGGTGCTGGAATTGATGCATTTTTAAGTTACAAGGGCATTGGCGTTTAATTCCCCGGGTTAAATACCATCCATATTCTGTGACAATTCTATGTATTACTCGGAGATGAGAATAAAATGCATAATTTATTCGGTTGTCATCCAAGAAACATTTCAAGCATTCTAATACTCTTACGGATATCCTTTTTGGTCGTTTAACGGGGTGATTCTATCGAAAATAAAATCAATTTGCAATTTCCTAGAAATATTGCGGAATAATTTATTATATCATATTAACTTTAGTTCCTATTTAAATGAATAATTCATTATTTTCAGATACATCTCGCATGATCGGGCAAATGCTGATCGTTGGTTTTCAGGGTAGTACGGCGGATGAGGCCGTCAGTATTATTGAAGCGATCTATAAGTACAACCTGGGGGGTGTTATCCTATATGATCAATTCGTTTCTGCTTCGCCTCCAACACCCCATAATATTCGCAATCCCGAGCAGGTAAAATCACTAAATAGGGCTTTGCAGTATGCATGCGATGGCTTATTGCTGATCGGTGTCGACCAGGAAGGCGGCCAAGTCAATCGGCTGCACCATAACTATGGATTCCCCCCTACCCAGTCATGGGGAAAATTGGGAGAGAAGCCAGATCTAAAGCAAACGTATAATCATTCGAAAAAGATGGCGCTCACTTTAAGAGAAGCGGGCTTTAACTTGAATTTTGCCCCCGTTCTTGATATCCCCGCGGACGGTAAAAGTTTTATTAACCAAAAAGATCGCTGTTTTTCCAATAATCCCCAATTGGTCTCGGCACATGCCTGTGAATTCGTACGGGCCCACCGGGAATCGGGCGTACTCACTGCAGGTAAACATTTTCCCGGGCAGGGCAGCGCCGGCGGGGATACCCATGATGGATTTGTGGATGTAACCCACACCTGGTCTGAACATGAACTTCTCCCCTACAAAGAACTCATCGAAGAAAATTTTCTTGATGCCGTCATGACTTCCCATCTATTTAATCAAAACTTGGATCCTGATTTACCAGCGACACTTTCCAAAAATATTCTGAATGATCTATTAAGAAATGAACTTGGGTTTAAGGGAGTCATTATCAGTGATGATCCGCAAATGAAAGCCATCACGAAACATTTTGACCTGAAGACTGCTATCAAGCACATGTTACAGGCTGGCGTGGACCTATTCTGTTTCGGAAATAACCTTTTTTACGATGAACACCTCATAAAAAAAGTTGTTACTGCAATTTCAGAACTGGTTTCAAATGGCGACGTCTCGATTGAAAGAATCCACCAGTCTTTTGAACGCATCCAAATATTTAAGAATACAATTTTATGATGCGAAAAATAATAGGTATAGACGGTGGCGCCACAAAAGTAGCTGGCCGCATTATTGAACGTATTGAAGCTGGGAAGTATGCTCTGGTAAAAGGTGCTGTGTTTAAAACATATTCACAGCATCCGTCCTTCCTAAAAAATTTCCGTCCCGTCCCCCTTGATAAACAAATTAAAGCAGCAGCCAATGGTGATTATCAGTTGGCTGAACGAGAAAAATTTCAGGGGCAGGTTTATGTAGACTCAGTTGCTGATGTCATTGCTCAATTATCCTCTGACGAGGATGCGATCGTTGGTATTGCCATGCCAGGCATTAAAACGCGAAGCGGTATGGGCATGGCCGTCGTCGCTAATGGCCCTCGCATCCCCGATTTCTGCGAAAAATTACAAGCCCAATTACAAGAAAGGGGAATCAATTTTAATCGGGAATTCCCCCCGCTCCAGAACGATAGTGATATGTGTGCAGTTGGAGAAGAATATTCAAGAATCGGGACTTTCCGAGGTGTAAATAATATTTATTATCTCGGTGGAGGAACCGGCACCGCCGATGCGATGAAACTCAACGGTGAATTGATTTCATTTGATTCAATCAAAGATTGGATTGCTAAATCATGGGAATTAGGTGATGAGAAAGGCATTTCCTTGGAACGGTATTCATCCATGCGGGGCATCCAAGCCATATATGCAGATAATGATGGGCAGGTGGATGGCAGTCCAGACCAAATATTGGCTTTGGCAATCCTGGGAGATCAAACGGCTAAAGGTGTTCTGAATAAAGTAGGGGAAAAATTGGGGGAGCTGATTTTTGAACGAATTGAGACTATTTTTGCCGGATGGCAAAACCGTTTCCAATTTATCAACCCTCAACGGGGTGCTTTAAGCAGGGAACATCCTTATCGGGGTACCCTGTTGGATAGAATTGTTCTGGGGCAACGGCTTGCGGAATTATTGCGAGCCGATTCTGCCAATATCATTAAAAAACCTCTTTTTGATGTCCTCACGCAACGAAGTGATGTTTTAGATTCAAAGGCCAGGGACCATTACCAGACTAACGGTAAATTTAGGGAAGAACTGATTGTGCTTTCTACCTTGCGGGATGCGCCGATTCTGGGTGTGGGAATAGTCGCTTATAACTACTATAAAAACGCCTGCCCCTCTATTATGGCTTTCGAATAAATCCCTAAAAAACATTTTTTGATGCAAAACGAATTCAATCAATCTATGCTGGTGCTTTCCCCGGTTCGCGCAGCACCCATTATCGGACTTGGCGCAAAAGTCTGGATGACTCAATGTTAGTCCCCGGCCAAATTCCAAATATAGAACTCAAAATTCGTGTCGGTCTCATTTTACCTGAAGACGACATTAAATCTCTCCAAATTTCATTTTCTGATTCCCAATGTTATGAAATTGAAACGAATGAACGGGTGCATCCGTCTTGTAAAAATCAGGAAAATCTTTCACTCCAATTAGACAAGGGAAGATTGGTCATCCCCGAACTTGAATTGGACGCTTCAGAAATCAGTTTTATCCCATCCATTCCGGATGAAAATCCTTTTATCACTTTGGACGGCGTCCCTGCTGGTCGTGGTTTTCATTGGGAGAAAAAAATAAGCGCCTCCTATTGGGGCACGCTGGAATTCACCGTTTTAGATGGCAAAATGATGGCTGTCAATGAACTGCCCCTGGAGCAATATTTAAAATGTGTGGCCACTTCCGAAATGAGTGCACAATGCCCCTCTGAATTTTTAAAAGCTCAGACAATTGTAGCGCGTTCCTGGCTTTTGGCCAATATTGAACAAAAGCACCGCCACCTCGGGTTTGATGTTTGCAACGATGACTGCTGCCAGCGCTACCAGGGCATGGCCAATTGTTCAGTGTCTTCGATCAAAAGTGGCGATGATACTTTCGGCCAGGTCATCATGTTTGATGATAAAATTTGTGATGCCCGCTATTCCAAGTCCTGCGGTGGCGTAACGGAAAAGTTTGAGCATGTTTGGGATGGTGAACCAATCCCTTACCTCGTATCGGTTGAAGATACAGATAAAAAAGGCTTTGCCTTTTGCAGCCCTGACATTGTGCCGGAAGAATCGCTTAAAACCTACATCGGGGATGTGGATGAAAAAGGCCAATACTTTCGTTGGGTGTATGAAGCGCCCCAAGGTGAATTGATACAATCTTTGAAAGATAAACGAAATTTAGCAGCGGTCGAAATAGTACAATTAAAACCTGAAGGAATTGGGGATTCCGGTCGGATTATTGATCTAAGAATTGAGTACAAAGATTCTCAAAACAATCTGCAATCCTTCGTAATTCATTCCGAATATGAAATCAGGAATATCATGTCCCCCTCCTTTCTTTACAGTTCCGCCTTTACGGTACAAAAAAATGAAGACGGCAGTTTCCTGCTTCATGGTAAAGGATGGGGACATGGGGTCGGCTTATGCCAGATTGGCGCTTTGGGCATGGCGATGAAAGGCTATTCATCCAAAGAAATATTAAACCACTATTTCCAGAAAACGGAACCTGTTGGTTTGTATGAATAAAAGGTTTTGGGAAACCTTATGAAGAATGCTGAGCTCGTCCCTGCTCGCCACCAATTTAATTTTAGTAGGGCATCTCAATTAATCGATGGAATTACCTCTTCCACCCTTCGGCTTCGCTCAGGGTTCTGTTGAGAGTTGTTACTGACCGTTTTTCAAAGCCTTCTAAAAAGCGTTTAACCATCACCACAGTTTGTGATGTAAAATCCCCCGTCCCGGTTGTTGAACTTGTCAAAACACGGGAGGGGGGGGGTTTTATGTTCAGGACTCCTTCCATTTTTCAGCATGGGCTGAAGTTTCTTAGGAGGATTTACTTCAACAATATCATCTTCCGGTCTTCTGTAAATACTTGTCCGCTTTCAAGGGATTTAGCGGTGAATTGATAAATGTAAATCCCTGCCGGTACCGGGTTCCCATTTCTGTCTTTCCCGTTCCAGGTGACCTGCTTGTAGCCCGCATCCTCTCTGTTTGACGACAACGTAAAGATTTCATTGCCCAGGATGTCGTAGACCACTAATGAAACGGCACTGGCTTCCGGCAGACTATATTTGATTGTTGTTGTAGGGTTAAAGGGATTGGGATAATTCGACTCTAAAGCGATAGAAACGGGAATCGGATTATTGATATCTGCAATCTCATCCCGTTTCTTAAAGAAGCTATTGCCCCAAATAGAGACGGAATTAGAAGGGCCTGATTCCCCGACATTATTCACAGCCGTAACCTGATAATAAAATTCTGCCGCTTCCGGGTCAGTTTGGTTTTTTATTGTCAGGGTACCATCGGTATAGGTGGTCAATGAAGTACTCCCTAAAGAAAACCAATAAGGATCCCATGACACGCGGCGATAGATCGTGTACGAAGTGGCCCCTGAGCTGGCTTGCCAACTCAAAATCGGAGAATTTCCTATGTCATTGGGATTGGTAATGACCAGGTTTGTGGGGTCGGCAGGAATTGATACTGAACTTAAGGCATCCTTGGCATTCACACGGCCATACCCCATTTTGTTATCCCAAGTGCCGTAGGATTTATTTTGGTTATAGGGATATCCGCCTACTTTTTCTGCAGTACTGGCAATGACCTCCTCAATTTGGGTATTGGTGAGAGAAGCGTCCACAGATTTTAGCAGGGCTGCTATGCCCGCCACCTGGGGCGCTGCATAGGATGTCCCATTTCCGGTACCGTAGGTATTGTTTTTTCGAGAGCTCCAAATATCCACACCTGGTGCGACAACATCCAAGTCAGTCCCATAATTTGAAAATGAGGCTTTTGAATCACTTTTGTCTGACGCACCAACGGCAAAAACATACTGCGCTCTGGCGGGATAGCTAACAGATGGTTCATTATTCCCAGAAGCACAATCAATGAAGGCGCCATATGTATTATGTGCCGATGCAATCGCCAGATTTATCGCAGAAGATTCACCCACTGTCAAACTCATAGTTATGACGTCAGCGCCCAGGTAGGCTGCGTAAAGAATTGCATCATCCAGGATCGAGCCATCTGGATAATTATCTCCTACGCCGGCGATGAGCATTTTAGCGCCGCGGGATGCGCCCCATCCTCCGGCTACGCCGGCAACACCTTTGCCATTATTGGTAACCGCCCCGGCAATGCCGGCCACATGGGTGCCATGATAAAAAGTGCCGACTACGTCGTTATTGTCATTAGACCAATCCCATCCAACTATGTCGTCTACTACACCGTTTCCATCGTCATCGACGCCATTAATATCTCCCGTATCCCAGACGACCCCATCATTATCGATATCTTCACCGGGATTGACCCAGATATTATTTTCGAGGTCTTCATGGAGTATATCCGTGCCACTGTCCAGTATACCAATGGTAACATTGGGGGACCCCGTTTCAATATCCCAGGCTTCCGGGGTATCGATGTCATGGTCCTGCGGATGTTTATGGTGCCACTGGTTAGAAAAATTGGGATCATTTGGAATGCCAATATATTCCCCAAAGGTATTCGCCTCGGCGATTTCAACCAAGGGGGAATTGAGGAAGGCCTGCACCCTTAAGAGCGGATCGGCCTTTGCGGGGATTTTGATGTCAACAAATCCTAAAATATTCTTGCGCAGGATCTGAACGTTTTGGGATTTGTTGAAGGCGTCAATCACCTGAGGGTTCACCTCTTTCCGGAACTTTACCGTAATGACCGAGTTGTTGACCCGGAATTGGCGTCCGTTTTCCATGCGGTGCCATTGACCATTGACTTTCTCATACTGGCGGTTATTCAGGGACATTCTTTGAGCGGATGCCATACTTGCAAACAAGATGCTGATTAATAGTCCCATTATTATCTTTGTATGTTTCATGTTATTAGCTTTCACTTTTTTATTTAACTACAAGCAACGCTAAATTCTACTAGCGAAAAAAGGTTGCTTTTTGGTTGTTTACTTACCCGAAGGCAAGTCTTTTTTTCGGTTCAGTCCCGGTAACGGAAGGGTTACAAACAACTGTTACCGGGACATTTTTTATCATTATCCTGAACCATGGGATAATCCTTTTTTATTCATTGCATATCTTTACCACCAAATAACCTACCATCCATGTCTTCTATTATAGTAAGTAGAAGTGTAACATCCACAATTAAGGGTTCTTTAATCATAAGAAAAGTCAATCTCCGATTGGGAGTGGCCGAATTTTATTCATATCGCTTTTTTACCATTGATCATTTCAAAAGGGTTATTTTACGGGCCATGGTTGCTCCGCTGCTTTTTAGCCGGACAAAATAAACGCCGCTATGCACTAGGCGGCCTGTATCACTTTTACCATCCCAATGTACCTTGTGCGTTCCCCTTGTAAAGGATTGTCGGGAAAACTTTTTTACTACCTTGCCGGTTATATCGAAAATGGTGATTTCGATGGGGACGGCATTGGGTAGCCGGACTGTCAGCGTCGTGCGGGGGTTAAAAGGATTCGGATAGGCCGGGTATAAATAGAAGGATTCAGGCACTGATGGTTTATTAGCATCGTCAATGGCCAAAACGGATCGGTCGCCTACCGAGACACCGCTGCCGTTGGTACCTACGTAAATCCGGCCGGTTTTGTGGGTGTAATAAATGTCATTTATCCGGGGGTCGTAGGGCCCCGGTACCGATTCCCAGGACATTCCCGCATTGGTGCTGATAAAAACCCCTTGGTCCATCGTACCCAGCAACAAGTGTTTAGGATTTTCCGGGTTAATAAAAATCTTGGACATACGAATTGCATTTATATCATCTGCAATAGCCTTGAAATTTTTACCCCCATCGTAGGTTGCCTGAATGTTATCTATTGGATATTCCCTAATAGCAACATAAAGTATATCTGGATTATTAGGATGGTTGGAAATAGAAACAATTTGACCAGGGTCCGATATTTTTTCCCAAGTTGTACCGCTATTTGTACTTTTATAAAGCCCATGAACCTCCCAATTCCAATCCACTCCAAAATACATAATTCTTGTTTCTGCTTTGTTTATTTCAATATCTTTAATTCTAAAAGAACTCCCAATAGGTGGATTCGTGGAAAAGGATTTGATCCAGGTATTGCCGTAATCCGTGCTTTTATATAAGGTCGAAGGGTAGGTCCCTGCGAAAAGGATGTTGGCGCTGTCAGGATGAATCTCTAAAGCGGTAATTCTACCACCATTAATTTTTGCGCCGGTCTCACCGCCGTTATAGCTGCGTATGAGACCTAGATCTCCACCGCCCCAATATACGGTATCCGGATGGTCCGGGTCGACGGCGATGGCATTTACCTGATCTGTGTTTAACCGCCGCCAGCTTTCGCCGCCATCCAGGCTTTTCCACAGTCCCTGGCGGCCACCAGCATACACGATTGCGGTGTTTTGAGGACTGACTTCCACATCATTTATGTAGGTGTTAATCATTTGATCTTCCTGCAACCTGACGGTCCGGCCCCCGTCATCAGACCGGTAAACACCGGCCTCGCTGCCAATAAACAGGGTATTCCGGTCAAGGGGATTGGTAGCTGTATTGGGACCAGTACCCGGCAATACCCCCAACGGGTAAAATGGCATATCTTCAGCGACGGGCACCCAGGTTTCCCCATGATCCACGCTTTTTCTCATGGGATTCCCATTCCCATGGATGGCATATAAATTCCAAAAACTATCTGCATATAACCCCAGCACAGGGTCTATGGGATTCGTCATATCGGGGTAAAAAGTCCAGGCGCTGCCGCCGTCGGTGGAGTGGCCCAGGAACCACTGAAGAAACCCGGTATGAACCACACTCCACAATTTTTGGGGGTTATCCGGGTCAACCTGGAGGTTATAATAAGAATACTCATCGGAAACGGTTTCCCAGGTTTGGCCCCCATCCCGGCTGCGGAGCAATCCCCAGGCAAAGACTGAATCGCCGGCGCTGGTTACGCCCGCATACAGGGTAGAGGGATTGCCCGGTTCATGGTTGATCGTCGTCAGCCGGTAAGTTCTGCCCGAGGGAACCCCCGGAACCAGGGTCCAGTTCTGCCCGCCGTCTGCACTTTTATACAGGCCCCCGTTTGGGTACTCTAACCCGCAGAAAAGGATGGATATTGAATCGGGGTGCAGCCACAGGTCCATGACGATGGCCGAATCGGGGAGGCCCTCGTTGGTTGGCGCCCAGGATTCGCCTCCATTAAAGGACTGGGCAATCCCGCCCCCGGCGGTGCCCGCATATACATGGCCCGGAGCCTGGGGATGGATGCGGAGGCTTGTCACCGGGTAAAAATCTCCAGACCACCAGCTTGCCAAAGGCGGCCCCACTATGGTGGAGTCCTCCCAAGTGGGAAACCCGTTGTTCATCGGCTCCCAGCTTTGTGCGCCGTTTACACTTTTAAACATGCCGCCCCCATAGGTACCGGCATAGACGATATTGGTGTCCGCCGGATCGATGATTAATGCCGTAATATAGCCGCCGAAAGGTCCGTTATTTATCCAGGTTTGTGCGGATATACCAGCACACAAAAAAATGAAAGACAAGATACTTGATTTAAATATCATCTATCACCCTATAAAAATATGTTCATCTTACCTATACGCTTTTTCCACCGGACGGTGTATGAAGAAGAGGGTCGTCATATAGAGAATATCTATTCAATATACCAGCAGCGCCTATTCTACCACGTGTTTTTGAACTTAATTGGGGGGGGGGGGGCTTGCCTGGAGGGAAGGCATGGGCCTAAAAATTGTATGGCCCTGAAATATTAGCAACTACAGTTATTAAACAGATTCTTAAACACATGTTCTTTTACCTTAAAAATACTGTGAAAATTAAAAATAGTTTAATGCGCATAAATATTAATGTCAAGTTTTTTAATTACTTCGTCAAGGATGTTCATATATTGCATGGTCCATCCATTAGGAATAGCTACTGGCCCATTAAGCCCTTTAGGATTGGTCTTTGAACAGTTATTCTTATCAGGATATATTGCGCACTTATTTTACCCCTTCCAATTTCATAAAAATCTATTCATGACTGAAAACCTTCTACCTTATCGACTGGTTGATCATATTCGCATACTTGGGGTTTGCCAGATCGACGCTTTAGGTATGGCATTTTCTAATCATGATGCCGGGGCCATTTTAAGTCATTATTATCCAAGGTCAAAATTAAGGACCATATACAGTTCATGAAAAATCGAACAACCACCAATGCATGGACTTGGGTCCCATCCCTTTACTATGCTGAAGGGCTACCCTATGCCTTTGTTATGATCGTTTCTGTTGTCATGTACAAGAATTTGGGCATTTCCAATACTGACATTGCTTTGTACACGAGTTGGCTGTACCTGCCCTGGGTAATCAAACCGTTGTGGAGTCCCATCGTAGAAATGCTTCGGACCAAACGGTTTTGGATCGTGACCATGCAGCTATTGATTGGTGCAGGTTTCGCCGGCGTAGCCCTAACGATATCGGCTTCAAATGCATTCCGATATTCATTAGCATTCTTTTGGTTGATGGCTTTTAGTTCGGCAACCCACGACATTGCAGCCGATGGATTTTACATGCTGGGCCTCCCCTCCCATGACCAGGCCTGGTTTATAGGGATTCGAAATTCATTTTACCGGTTTGCCATTTTAACCGGACAAGGACTCCTGGTTATTTTAGCTGGACAACTGGAAAATTGGACAGGCCAAGTAACGACAGCCTGGTCAATTGTCTTTGGCATCCTTGCCGTTATGTTTATCGTATTTAGTCTTTATCATAGAAGGAAACTCCCACATCCTGATGTGGATTCGGAACATCCCAATCCTAACATGAAAGAAGCGGTTCAAAATTTCTTCAATGTATTTATTACCTATTTCAAAAAACCACAGATTATTTTAGTCATTTCATTCATTTTAATCTACCGGTTCGGTGAGGCGCAGTTGGTTAAGATTGCGCCCTTATTCATGCTCGATCCTATAAATAAAGGAGGATTGGGACTGACCACATCAGAATATGGATTTATCTACGGTACCCTTGGTATGGTTATGCTCACCTTAGGCGGTATTGTGGGCGGATTTCTTGCAGCTAAACATGGGTTAAAGTCCTGGATCATCTGGATGGCATTGGCGATGAAACTGCCGGACCTGGTTTATGTTTATTTGGCCTACACACAACCGGAAAACTATTCTTTGATCAGTACATTTGTGGCCATTGAACAGTTTGGATACGGGTTTGGATTCACGGCTTACTTACTTTTTATGATGATGGTTTCTGAAGGAGCGCATAAAACAGCCCATTATGCAATCTGTACAGGTTTTATGGCCTTAGGGATGATGCTCCCGGGGATGTTTAGTGGGGCGCTTCAAGAAGCGATCGGGTATCAACACTTTTTTATTTGGGTCATGGTTACTACAATCCCAGGGCTGATTATGATTAAATTTCTAAGGATCGATCCAAGTTTTGGTATTAAGAAGGAGGGCAATTGACACAACAGCAAGACAGACTCATTGCACTGGATACATTTCGCGGCGCCACCATCGCCTTAATGATTTTGGTGAACAACCCGGGGACATGGGCCCATGTATATGCGCCCCTCCGCCATGCCAATTGGCACGGCTGCACTTTAACCGATCTGGTCTTCCCCCTCTTCCTATTTATCGTGGGAATATCCATGCGCTTCTCCTTTGAGAAATATGAATTATGTAAATGGGGGCCTCTATTTACAAAAGTAGTGTGGCGAACTATAACCATTTTCACGATTGGTCTTTTACTTAATGCATTTCCATTTATCCGCCAGGATTGGGATTGGTCCCACTTCAGAATAATGGGCGTTCTGCAGCGGATTGCTCTTGCCTATTTATTGGCTGCTTTTATTGTGGTCCGCACGGATATCAAGGGCCTGGTAAAAATTTCACTCGGATTATTATTTGGATACTGGATTCTGCTCATGGGATATGGCTGGTATTCAGGACTCGATCCCTATGCACTCAAGTCAAACTTGGCCCTCATTGTTGATTCATTGATACTTGGAGAGAATCATCTTTACGGCGGTACGGGGATTCCATTTGATCCGGAAGGATTGCTTAGTACCATTCCATCCGTGGTAACCGTTTTGATTGGGTTCCTTGTTGGCACAATGATTAAAACGGCAAAGGATCATGAAGACAATGCCCAGCGGATGGCTGTGTTGGGCGCCCTGCTCATCATCCTGGGATGGGTATGGGGCTTCTTCTTCCCCATCAATAAACAGCTATGGACCAGTTCTTATGTTTTATTTAGCGGCGGCATCGCCACCATTGTTTTAGTTGCCATGATCTGGATCATTGATGTTAAAAGTGTGAAGGCATGGACAAAACCATTCGTCATCTTTGGTGCGAATGCCATTTTTCTTTATGCAGCATCAGGAATCTGGGCAAAGATATTATTAAAGATTAGGTTTGAACTGGACGGCCAAATGATATCAGGTTATGGCTATTTATACCGCACTGTTTTTCAGCCATTCGCCGGGGACCTGAATGGTTCTTTTTTATTCGCCCTGTTTCATGTATTTATGTTCTGGCTCATCCTGGCCTGGATGTACAGTAAAAAAATATTCATAAAAATATAAACCGTAGAGACGTAGCATGCTACGTCTCTACAAAATACCCTATGAAAAAGACCATTTTAATCACCGGCTGCTCCAGCGGATTTGGCTTGTTGTCCGCGGTCCAGTTCTGTAAGGAATACACTGTTTATGCTTCCATGCGCAACCTGGAAAAAAAGGATGCATTGCTCAATGCGGTGAATGAAGTTGGCGGGTCTGTTCATTTACTTCAGTTGGATGTAACCGACGACTCATCTGTTCAATCGGCGGTGGATCAACTCATTGCAAAAGAAGGCCGTTTGGATATCCTCATCAATAATGCCGGCTATGGCGTTGGAGGCTGCTTCGAAGAATTATCGGAACAGGAAATCCGTGACCAAATGGAAACCAATTTCTTTGGGGTACAAAAAGTCACCCGTGCGGTTTTACCCCAGATGCGTGAACAAAATTCGGGTTTAATCATCAATATCTCCAGTTTGGCCGGAAGACGATCATTCCCGGGGCTGGGGGCCTACCACGCCAGCAAATTTGCCCTGGAAGGATTCAGCGAAAGCCTGCGTTACGAAGTCAACCAGTTTGGGATTAAAATCGTGTTGGTGGAGCCCGGTGCTTTTAAAACGTCCATATTTAGTGAGAATAAACAGGTGGCCTCCGGTTTGAACAGGGCGGATGGGCCTTACGCCAAACTCAATCGCTTTGTTGAAGCGGTCTTTAAAAAGACTATGGAAAAAATGAGTGATGATCCGATTCATGTGGTTAACTTGATCGAAAAAATTATGAAATCTAAAAAACCGAAATTGCGCTATATGATCGGAAGGAACGCGAAAATCCAATATCGGTTGGGTCAGATTATTCCTAATTCTTCGGGGTTGTTTGAAAAATTAATTAACAAAAAAATCACCTGAAATTGACATTATAACGGGTTATTATTTTTCTCTTCACTTAATCCAAAAATGGGTTCTCAATTTTCAGTTTTTGAATCATTTGGCCATGCTGAAAATCTTCGGAGTACAGCACTTTACATTCTGCCTCTTGGGCAGCGGATATAATTAATGAATCATAAAAAGAATACTGTGTAATTGCGGACACATCCAGCCCCTGCGAGATTATGTCATAATTCGGATGGATCACATTTAATAATTTAAACACTTTATCCATATAGTCCTTTGCTTCAAGGACTGCCATAGGCGATTCAAATTTTTTAGTGGCCACATTGAAAAACTCCTGGATGACTAGAATACTGATAAAACCTTTTCCGTCAGTAAAGGCTTTTTTGATGATTTTTTTTGCTTTCTCTCTTTTCTTGGTTTCCCGTTGGTCAAAGGTATAGATAAATATATTGGTATCAATAAAATAGTTATCTTTCATGCAGTTCTTCCCGTGTAAATCTTCTACCGGAATGAACAGAATGAAGTGATTTCATCAATTGATCATAATTCTCTGCCGCATTCTCCTTCATAATATATTTGTTCATCCATTCCCGGAATAAATTATTTAGGGAAGTTTTATTGTTCTGGGCCTTTTCCCTGGCTTTTTTGATTACCGATTCATCGGCACTTAAGGTAATATTTTTTAACACAAGTTTTTTCCATCCAATTCCATAACACTAATATATTACACACTATTATAGTGTGATTCAAGATATTTTTCAATACAAATCACACTATTGTTTTAAACCTAAATCCAATAGTGTCCGGTTAAAATTTTAAAAATGGTCTGATAATCCCCGATAATAGGG
>CAYFJU010000008.1:26116-55470 GCA_964343505.1 uncultured bacterium | reverse complement strand
GTCTAAACCATACATGAAATTTCTACTGTCGTAGATATATGCGTCCTAGCAAAAGGAACTACTTGTCTAAACCATACATGAAATTTCTACTGTCGTAGATCTCTAACGGCTGGAGCTTCATAATCAAGTCTAAACCATACATGAAATTTCTACTGTCGTAGATATTGGTGATCGGACGTACTCATCCCGAGTCTAAACCATACATGAAATTTCTACTGTCGTAGATATCTTAAATAGCCACGCAATCAAACACAATTCATTTATAAGTAATTCTTAAATTTGATTATGCCCAAACAGAAAAAACTTGATAAAAAAGACCCTTATACAAAACTTGGCACCGGCCCCCTAACAGAGACAGAAAAAGAAGAATTGCGGGCCCATGGCCGGGAATTCAGCAGGGTTGCGAGAAAATACTTTAAGGAAAAAGAAGCAGCCGAAGAGAAGCAACGGTTTTTAACTGAAGGAGAAGTGGGTAAGATGAAAAAGGAGGCACGGCAGTTTAGTAAAGAAGCGCGGGAAAATCTCGCAAAGAAGAAAAAGAAAAAATAATAACCACATTTGAATTGAACAGTTATTGTTGTGTAATTTCGTATGTCCCGTCGTGGCTGGCTCCCCGGCAGAAATGCCCGATGGATTTCTCAATGGCTGGGTGGATTGAGAAAGCTTATTTAGAATGTACCATGTTTTAGCCCGAGATTGCGCGAGGGGTTTCTGAAATATTGGAATGAAGGGGTGGCGCCCCTTCCTCAAACAAGATATTTGAATCGGCAGCAAGGCGAGCTGTGTCATCCGTGCTTTTAACTCCGGGAGTGTCGGAAAACGTCTCGGAACCAATTTGAAAAAATGGGCAGAACGTATGTCGGAAGGCATACCAGCACCCGGAAGTTGTTTTCATTATGAATTTACGAGCCGGACCTGCCGGAACCGCGAACCGGCCTGCTCAATTAAACTATGTGGTAGATTCCTGATGAGGCGTTTCGGACGTTAGATGGAGGTTTCGACATCAGTATCGCATTACGAGTCTCCCACATGGTTTTACCCCTGGACCAGGAGCCATTGGTTCACTTCGACCGGGAATGTCCATAGTCCTTCCGGTGGGGTAATTTAGACCTTTAAAATATATGTGGGGAATTCCCACCATTTCGTGTAATTTTAGGCAATAAAAATACAGAGCTATGAATAAAAACATTAATATTAACGAAGATTTTAAGTATATCGGTTCAAAAGTCTTTGACTCTAAACATCGAATAAGTTTGGGATCAAAAATAGTGAACCTATTCAAATCCACTTTAAAATTTGATGAATTCCTTGTTTTTGTTAGTTCAACGGGTGATGTGCTTTTGCGCCCCGCCGTTAAAATTCCCGCATCGGAAAAATGGTTAGTCAATGATCCGCAAAAGATGAAATTATTCGAAAAGGGTATTGAAGATATTGCAAAAAACAGGGTAAAAAAAGTAACGGATTTGGACGAATTTATCGATTCATTATAACACCCATTTTTAATGTATACTCTAAATTTTACTGCAACAAGTGAAGCACAACTCCAGACCCTAAAACATGATTCATCACGGTTAAAGCAATTTAAGGCTGTGGTTAAAACATTAAACTTTTTACAAGCCAATCCAAAACATCCGGGATTACAATCAAAACCCTATAAATCGCTGGCAGGACCTGATGGAGAAAAAATATGGGAGTCCTACGCACAACAGCATACACCAAGCGCATATAGAGTTTTTTGGCTCTATGGCCCCAATAGGCATGAGATAACCATAACAGCTATTATACCCCATCCGTGAGTGGTTTTCCCCTTGTATCAGTCACCTTGGGAGGTATAGGTGATGACCGGTATATTAAACCATGAATTTTGTAAATCGTCTTTTTCTTTTCCTTCTCATGGTCGGATTGTTTTTTCTTTCGCCTTGGCTCCTTGCAGGAGTTTTTATGTCGCAATGGATTTACCCAAAATAATTGGTATTCCATTTTTCATCGCATTTTGTGTGGGTTTACTCTATATTTTCTGGAGGGGGAGAGATTTGTAAGGGAGTGATATTATCAATTTTTCTCATTTAGTTGAAATGTAATATAAGTTGCATAAATTCTCATAAAGAAAGAAATTATGCGCACAATATTACACAGTTATGAATAAGATAGATTATCTCCAATCAAAGATAAAGCAAGGCCTGTGGTCCTTTTCTTTTGAACAAATGGAAAAGGAAATTGGTTATTCTCCAAAGAACAAGATTGCTGTTTATCAAAAGAATGGCAGAATCATTATTCCCGCCAGGGGATTTCATGTCATTGTGCCTGAGGAATATGTAAATACGAATAGATTACCTGTAAATCGATATATTGATTCTCTTATGGCGTTTTATGACCGTCCCTATTATGTGGCTTTATTAACAGCGGCATCCTATTGGGGTTCCGCTCATCAAAGCCCGATGGTGTTTCAGGTCATTACCAATTATAATAGAAGAAATATCAGGATTCAAAACAACCAGATCAATTTCTACAGAAGGCAGGATATGGAAACGGCTCCTGTTGTGAAGCAGAAGTCCTATACGGGCTATTTTAACCTATCCACGCCGGAAGTAACATTTCTTGACTTGGTATTGTTTAATCGTCAGATCGGCGGATTATCCCGGGCAGGAGAAATAGTCTATGAATTAGCTGAACAATTTTCCGAAAGGGGCCTGTGGGATGCATTACCCCACTATTCCAATCCAATCATCCAAAGGAGTGGCTATTTATTAGAATTATTGGAATTAGAAAAGTATGCACGGGTAATTGAAAAGTATTTAGATACCCAAAATATGATTTATAGTTATCTAGATCCTTCGGGGAACCGGATTCGGGAGAATCAAGAACCCCGGTGGAAGATATTTATCAATGATCAGCTGGATATAGAAATATGATTCCCCAAGCCTTTATTACAGAATGGCAGCATTCTGCCCCTTGGTCATCAGATGAACAGATCGAACAGGATTTAATTTTATGCCGGATATTAGTTGAGATGTACCAAAATAATTTTCTAAGAGCGCAATTGGTTTTCCGAGGAGGAACTGCTCTTAATAAATTGTTTTTTCCAGCCCCGGCCAGGTATTCTGAAGATTTAGATTTCGTCCAGCAATCATCTGGACCCATCAAAGATATAATTAAAACGATTCAAAAAACCATTGATCCATGGTTGGGGAAAAGCAGTACGGAGTCCAGAAAGAATGGATTCCGTATTTATAATCGCTTTAATCCGGAAGATAATCCTAGTGGACAAAAAAGAATAAAGATTGAAATTAACACAAGAGAACATTTCAGTATTTTTCCCCTCAACGAATTACCATTTAATGTCCAAAGTCAATGGTATAAAGGTAATTGTAACATTCCTACTTATCAGCTGAATGAGTTGCTGGGCACCAAAATGCGGGCTTTATACCAAAGACGAAAAGGAAGAGATCTATTTGATTTGGATTGGTGCATTGATCATTGCGATGTTGATGAATTGAAAATTATTCACGCTTTTCGCACATATATGAAATTCAAAGGCAATACTGTGGCCCAAAAACAATTCTTAAATAATCTAATTGAAAAAATACAGGATTATGGGTTTCGGCAAGATATAGTGAATTACATTAGACCTGAAATTCAGTATGATCCCGAAAGGGCCTTCGAAAATGTAAAAAAACTTATCAGTTTGATTTAATATGAATACCATCATTCAAAACCGCCTATCCGAAATCGAAGCGGATTTTAATGTAAAAATCCTTTATGCCGTTGAATCAGGCAGCCGCGCCTGGGGATTTGAATCCACTGACAGCGATTATGATGTGCGTTTCATTTATATCCACCCACCGAAATGGTATTTGTCTATCGAGAAGAAAAGAGATGTGATTGAAATTCCCATTGTTGATGAACTGGATATCAGCGGCTGGGAAATCAGAAAAGCATTAAAATTATTCCGTAATTCGAACCCCACGCTTTTAGAATGGATGCGGTCTCCCATTGTTTATAAGCAATTTTCCTGTTTTATTGATGAATTGCGGGAAATTGAATTGGATTATTTTTCACCGAAGGGAGGGATATACAATTACCTTAATTCTGCCAAGCGGAATACAAATCGGTACTTAAAAAATGATGAAGTATTCATCAAAAAATACTTTTATTCCCTGAGAACGTTGTTATGTTGCTTTTGGATTGAGAAGAATCGAACACCGCCGCCCATGGAATTCTCAACTTTGTTGGAGGCCTACGACGGCAGCCCAGAATTCAGGGAAGAAATCCAGGCTTTGTTGGATAGAAAATTAAAAGATGAAGAACTGGACCTGGAGCCGAAGAATCCAGTTTTGGATGAATTTATAAATTCCTTAACGACTAAATATGAGTCATTTGTCGCATCCATGGCTGAATTTGAAAAACCACCAATTGAAGCATTGGATACTTTATTTCAAGAAATGCTGAAGGAGGTTTGGGCTTAATGCCCGGAATCAGTTTCGACTCAACCGAAATCCCTGATAAGCAAGAAACCCTGCAACCAGAAAACCGATCCAGTTAAAGGCAACCGGCAAATCCCATCCGCCGATAAGGACACTTTCACCTGAAATAATTCGCATTAAATGTAGCAGGGCTACCGCGGTGAAAACGATCCCTGTTATTAATGTGTAATTTGACTGATTCATGATTCACCTCTTTTTGGGGTGAATTTATTTGTTTTTGGACCAAGTCCCAACAATTGAAAATTGAAGCACTGGTTCTGTCCCGTCGGGGAAACCGGCCCGTGACGCCCACCAAAGGATTGGCAGGGTTAGCCTTCCGTGAAGCCAACGCCATTGGTGATGATTTGGCGTCACATCCAAGCCGGCGTTCACCTCATTTAACCACCGAACCTGGCGGTTTGTTTCCCAAGGAGAAAGAGGCGCTAACAGTTTTTTGGTTTCCAGGCGAATAAAGGGTGCGAGGTTGACTGAATCAAAGGATTGGATGAGGGATGAAAAATTGAGAGATCCCTGTTGATCAATAAATACGTTGGGATTCTTCTTCATATTTTTGGTCATCTGTAAAGTCACGGTGACAGAGGATAATAAATAAGGGTTGTGTCTTTGCCAAGGCATTGAAAATCGCCTTATCCACGAAGATGAAACAGCGGGTACGGAGGCCAAGTGGAAGGTGAAATCATTATTGGACAATTTTGGCTGACTGGTATTGCTCCACTCTAAAGCGCCAAACCCCAATCCTTTGGGCAAAGTGAATCGCGATCCAAAGCGAACGCCCCTAACATCCACCCGTGTATTCTGTGGATCGAAAGAAAGATCTTCCCGGAGAAACGCTGAATTAAAATCAACCTGTCCGTACCCAATGGATTTTTTGGTGATATACCGAGATACCTGAAAATAGGTGGAAAGAGCCGGGCCGTAGCGAATATTCAGGTGATTATCTCTGCGGGCGGAGGTGTTCACGCCTGCCACCCAGCGTACGCTGCTGAAATCATCATAGGTTGAAGGCCAGTGGGTTCCCCAGTGAGAGGAGGAAAGTCCGCCTCCCTGATCGATGGCGCCCACCAGGGAACAGCACACCTGACCTTTCACGTTCGTCGAACCGATGAGGATGAGAGTGGCAGTGACGAAGCGAAATTTCATTTGTAAATCTCCGTTTCAGGGTAGAAAGCAGCTTGTGAAAACCAATAGGATATAAATGAATTGGCTGCCTTTAGGTTTGTGCTATTGTTCAGTGACTTTCCTAAGATATTCCAACGATTTCCGTTGTTATCTTTTATAATGATAGATCCATTAGCAGTATCCCAGGCATGAATGGAAAGCAAATTGTCAGATTCAAATCCAATGGCTATGTTATCTTTTCCGGATAGGATGATGGCATATGGTTTACCACCGATTGTTTCATTGACAATCTGAGGCGTTTGAAAGTTTGAAATCACATATGCTTTTTGTTTGGATTGGGCAATGATGGATAATACCCTTTCCTTGGCCAGCAGGCGATCATCCAGAGTTTCAATTGGGAAATAGATGAAATCTCCACAGGCTCTTGAATTACAGGTCTTGTATCGTCCGTATGGATAAACGTTATAATTCCGCGAGAATCCTGTGGATGAATTCACAACCATTGAATTGGGGAAGAGAGATTTCCAGTTTTTCCATGTGGTTTCCAGCATGGGCTGCAAGGAAAGTTTATCGCCTTTTTTATCCCCGGATGCAGATGCCAAAAACAATTGCGGCCAATAACTGTCACTGTCCCGATCATACATGATGAGGTTACTGTTATATAACAATCCCGAAACGCCAAACTCACCACTTGCATCAAAATGGATTGCACTTCCTGTGAGTGGACAATAAGAAATGACATAGCCGTCCTCATTGACAATTTCATGCCAATCAAGAATGGGGTGAGGATAAGCCACATATTCTTTTCCGTCCCATACCCCCACCACCAAATCATGGTCATCCAAGTAATTAAGATTTTCCCCATTTATGGGTGATTTCTTTGCATTATCCAGGCTTGGAATGCAGTCCTTTCCGGAAAAACATCCCTGGCGGACATAGTCCGTATTGATGAGCCAATCCGATTCATCCAAATTAAGGGAAGAGGATGCGGGGTTACTGCAGGCAATGAATAAAAATGTTGTCGCTAATATTAGTTTCTTTAGCATGATACACTCACTTTTCTCTTTAGAAAATCTCGGTGCTTGGGTGGAAAGCTGCTTGGGCGAACCAGTAGGAAATAAAAGCTTTGGCTTGATTTAAGGACTCGGTTGTTCCGCCCTTTGAACGGCCTAATATATTCCACAGGTTCCCTTCATCATCCTCGAGTAAGATCATTCCGTTTTCAATATTCCATTGATTGATTTTCAACGGATTATTGGTCTCGTAGGCCACAGCCAGGTTGTCCTTGCCGGAAATGATAATGGAATGATGTATGCCGCCGATGACTTCATTTATGATTGTCGGTGCGTCAAAATTTTCAATCACAAAGGCTTTTTGTTTTTTATCTGTATTAACAGCGATGACTCTCGTTTTTGCTTTTAAACGTTCATCCAGTGTTTGGATGGGGAAATAAATAAAATCACCACAATCCTTCGAATTACATTCTTTGTAGAATCCGTAGGGATATTCAGCATAATCACGGGAAAAGCCATAATCCCCGCTGAGGATCTTTGAATTGGGGAACAGCTTTTTCCAGTTCGCCCAGGTGGTTTCCAGCAGTGGTTGCAGTTTCAACGCTTCCCCGGAACGCCGTCCATTAGCCGCTTTCAAAAACATCTGCGGCCAGAAGCTGTCAGATTTTCGATCATACATAATCAGGTTGCTGTTATAGAGCATGCCGGAGACACCAAACTCGCCTCCCGTTTCAAAATGCAGCGCGCTGCCGGTCAAGGGACAGTAAGAAATAGTATATCCGTATTCATTGGCGATTTCATGCCAATCCAAAATATTATGAGGATAGGCAATATATTCACCGCCAGTCCAGACGCCCACGATTAAATCATCTTCATTTAAATAATCAACGATGGGATCGTCATGGGATGTTTTTTCAGGATGCTCCAAGCTGGGGATGCAATCCTTGCCCCCAAAACACCCTTTGCGGATATATTCAGGATTGATAAGCCAGGTACCGTCCTCAATATCCACCTGGGCTCCACCGGTAGTCCCACCCAGAAAATCATTATCATTACATCCTGCGATCAGGATTGCGGCAAATAACGGCAAAATTTTTTTCAAAATGAGTCCCTCAATGACTTTTATACGTTGGAAGATTAAAGGCGTTTCACACAATTATACTGTCAGGTTGGAGACATTTGGTGTAATTTTAAATCATGTGTGGAAAATTGAATATCTCTGTTATTTTATTTTTCTTTTCACTTGCTTGTGAAGAAAAAATTGAGCCGGACTCCAGCTTCAGCGGTACATATAGTTATATTGCCTTTCACAATAAAACACTGGTTAGAGTTGCGGTTGGCACAATAGAATTACAAGTTGATAATGATAATATTACTCCGGCACTGGTTAAGCGTATGAATATTCATACCATTATATGCCCCATAAATATGTAAAACGTAATTATCCCCTATATCACGTTTTATTAGATATTTACGTTTTAAATAATTAATATAATTCTTCATTTAAAACACATTATTTTTATTCGAAATATGAGCATAATTATTACGACTAACTGATGCCAGTTTAATAATATAACCGGTTCTTGGAATATAACAGGGTGGGGAAATAATTCACCTCAATCCGTCGGTCCCCAAATCGGTAAAGGAACCTTTATCGGAAGTTTATATGACGGAAAGATTTGGATCAATCTTAACCCTGAATTGAAAGACAATAATGTCTATTTAGAGGGACGAGGGGATTCGAGTAAGTTTTTTGGTAATTGGGAATGGTCTGCTATGGTTGGACGGAGTGCGGGTGGATCATTCGAGATCATAAAAAGAGAATTTATTTACCTGTGAAAAATGTTCTATTTGCTTCATTATTCTTGAATCTCATTTTTGTTGTGTCCTGTGAGGATAAAGAAAAGTCCAATGACGGATTTAACGGCACTTATGAATACACGGCCTACTATGCCAAAAGTCTGGTTGTGTGTGCTTCTGGCAGGATTAATATTGAAATGAGTCCTGATTCTTCTTTCACCGGCTCCTGGGATATCAAAGGGGCAAATAATTATAACCAAAATGATATTGGAATGCAGATTGGTCAAGGTGAATTATGGGGAAGTATAAAAAACGGTGAGATTTATATAGATTTAAATCCGGACTATGTGGATAATAATGTCAACTTATTAGGGAATGGAAATATTGCAAAAATTTCCGGGATATGGCTGTATTCAACATTGAAGGGGATTCAATCATCAGGATCATTTGAGTTAATAAAGAATTAGCTGGTTTTGAAAAAAATCTCAATATGGATTGCCCGCCTGCCGGACGGGCAGGGATTGACTATGTCAATCCAAACATCAACCCAGTTGATGCAGTCCAAATTTGGTTTTTCTAATAATTGTATCTCTTTTTTATTTTGGCAAACTCGATGGTTTGAGTTTACACTTGCCCCTCCCTGAGGAGGGATTTATTCCAAAATTAAGAAGGATTTCTCATGGCTGATTCAGCGCCCCGTTTTTCATCTCGTTTTGCATTTTTGATCAGTGCCTTGGGTATTGCCGTCGGTACAGGCAATATATGGCGGTTTCCGCGAATCGCTGCTTCCAACGGCGGTGAGGCTGGTGCCGGATCTTTTTTGATCGCCTGGATCATGTTTCTCCTCCTTTGGAGTATTCCACTCATCATAGCTGAATATGTCATGGGGCGCCAATCCCGAAAAGGAACGGTGGGTGCCTTTGCCCATTTCATGGGTAAGCCATTTGCTTTCTTTGGCGGCTTTGTGGGATTTGTTTCAACGGCCATCGCTTTTTATTATTCTGTAGTGGTGGGTTGGAATATCTACTATTTCGGCAGTATGACCTTCACCAATCTGCCAACGACGACTGACGCATCCTGGGCTTTGTGGAATAATTTCCAGAATGGATCATTCCCGATTCTGTTTCATGCTATTGCCATGAGTATAGGCGGATTTGCCATTTATAAAGGTGTCTCCTCCATCGAAAAAGTAAACCGGGTTTTGATCCCAACATTATTGGGGATTGTCGTTCTTTCCGTAATTAGGGCAATTTCATTACCGGGATCCATGGCAGGGATTTCCTATTTGTTCACACCCGATTGGGCCCAACTGAAAGAACCGAAAATCTGGCTGGAAGCCCTTACCCAAAATGCATGGGATACAGGCGCGGGCTGGGGGTTGTTTCTGACCTATGCCATTTATATTCGCCGGCGTTATGGCGTAATCAAAAATGCCTTTACCACTGCCATCGGGAATAATCTGGTTTCACTTATGGCAGCCATCATGGTTTTCAGTACAGTTTTCTCCATTTTGGGGAATGAAATGGGCATGGCCAAAGGGGAGATTCTGGAAGTGATGAAATCTTCCGGTCCCGCCGCCACGGGATTGACTTTTATCTGGATGCCCCAGTTATTCGCCAAAATGCCCCTGGGCAAACCGTTGGCCATCCTCTTTTTTCTGGGATTGAGTTTTGCCGGATTTTCATCCTTAATCTCTATGCTGGAGCTGGCTGTGAGAAATCTGATCGACTTTGGTGTAAAACGAGCGACAGCCGTGGGCTGGATTATTGGTGTTTGTTTTATAATGGGTATTCCTTCGGCGCGGAATCTGGACATTTTGGGAAACCAGGATTTTGTCTGGGGTGTGGCGCTTATGATATCCGGACTGTTTGTGGCTGTGGCGGCAATCAAATATGGGCTGCAACGCATAATATCTGAGGTCAGTGCAGAGAGTGAGGATGATTGGCCCTTCCCGTCCTGGTGGCCCGGGATTATCAATTTTATCGTGCCGGCGTTGGGTGTTATTTTACTGAGTTGGTGGATGTGGCAGTCTGCCACCATTTATGCGCCTGAAGACTGGTATAATCCCACATCATTGTACAGTGTGGCCACCTGTGTGGTTCAATGGGCTGTCGTCATTGTGACATTTTATGTATTGAATCGCTGGATGAATCAACGTCTGGATAATCCATTAAATAATTGACATGGTAGATACACGGCATGTTTACCCGCCGATAGGCGTGGCCGTGTCTTTACACCGAACAATTATATTGTAAAGACGCATTGCAATGCGTCTCTCCTTCACAAAAGTTTACTAAACCTCGAAAGTTTAGTAAACTTTCTCTGATGTGTAATTTTTTTAAATAATCCTGACAACCTTTTGTGATTCACCCTGTCTAAGGTGTGTTTTACAATTAATGGTGAAAGGTTTTTAAAAAATGAAAATAAATCGAATTATGCCAGTCTTATTCGGCATAGGAATCCTGGGAGCGGGGGCGCCAAAATCTTCAGTGAATTCGGATGAACTTCGAGCCCGCGTATTTGAAATTACACAAACGTCAAACCCCATTATTATTGATGGTGATTTTGACGATACAGGTTGGACAGACGCAGCAACTACCGATTATTTTCTGGAGTTCCAACCGGGAGATAATATAGATCCTCCCGATGAGACCGAAGTAAAACTCACTTACGATAATGAAAACCTTTATGTGGCTTTCACGGCCTATTCAGATCCGGAAGAAATTCGGGCCTCGATCCAAAAACGAGACCAGGCATGGATGGATGATTTTGTCGCCATCGTTGTGGATACCTATGGCGATGCCAATTCAGCCATAATGATTGGCGCCAACCCTTACGGCATTCAAATGGATGCCCTGAACCAAGGAAATGACGATGATGAATCATTTGACATAATTTATGAATCCAAAGGTAAAATAACGGATGTTGGATTCCAGGTTGAGATGGCCATTCCCTTTTCCAGTTTATCCTTTCCTAAAAAAGATGTGCAGGAATGGAAAATCACTTTTTTCCGTAACCAACCCAGGGATGTCCGTCATATGGTTGTTTGGGGCGGTTTCGACCGCTCAAACCCCTGCTGGTTGTGCCAGTTGGGTACCCTGAAAGGTATCGAAGGCATTGAGCAAAAAGGCCGGCTGGAATTTTTACCTACAGTGGTAGGATCACAATCATCTGAACGAAATGGGGACGCAATTAACGACAGCGATCCTTTTGGTGAAGCATCCCTGGGAATTAAATACAGTTTCAGTTCTAACCGCACGGCGGAGGTGACTATTAATCCTGATTTCAGCCAGGTGGAAGCTGATGAGGATCAAGTAGATGTGAATACAACCTTTGCCCTGTCTTTTCGTGAAAAACGGCCATTTTTTAATGAAGGCGCCGACCTCATGGATACCTGGATTAATGCCATTTATACCCGCTCCATTAATAATCCGATTGCCGCCGGAAGGATTATCAACCGCGGACAAAAAAATACGTGGGCACTGCTATCGGCTTTTGATGAGAATTCGCCTTATATCCTCCCTGATGAGGAACGGAGTTATACGGCCATGGGAGGCAAGAGTCTGTCCAATATTTTCCGCTATAAACGGTCTTTGGACCGCGGCAGCTATGTAGGATTTTTAGCCACGAATCGCCGGATGATGGATAATGACGGCAGCGGTTCGGTTTTTGGTTTGGATACACGGTATCGCTTTAATGATATGTATCAATTGGAATTCCAATCTGTATTCAGCCATACAAAAGAACCGGATGATTCACTGGTGGTCTCCGGGAATCAATTTGGCGATGATAATACCTTTACCTTCGATGGAGAATCTTTCACCGGGAATGCGGTGGAGATCGAATTTTCCCGTCAAACCGAACATTGGGTTTTAGAAGCGGGTTATGATCATACTTCCCCCACTTTCCGCGCGGAAAATGGATTTATCCGCAGCAATAATAATAAGCGGGCTTACGTGTCCAGTGTCTGGATCGCCTTCCCCAATGGATTTATTAGCAAAGCGGTGGGTGGATTTAATACGGGCGTAAGACAAAATTTTGATGGCGAAACAAAAGGCCGCTACATCAATCTGTTTGGTAATGTTGAACTGCCGCGCCAGTTCCGCGTCAATATGTGGTACGAATATGAACCGCTTGTCCGGTTTAAGGGCACAGATTTAATAAACCTGACCACCTTTGGGTTGAATATAAATAGCTCATTCAGCAAATCCCTCACTTTTGGCGGTGGTATGAACAGGGGTGAAAGTATTGTCCGATTTCTGGATGTGCCCGAAAAAGGGAAAAGAAGCGCCATGTGGCTTTGGGGCCGAATAAAAATCACGGATAAACTTATGGTTAGTCCCCGATATAACACACAAAAAATGACCACACTCGATGGCAAAGAGGAATATTTTTCTGGATACTTGGCCGCCCTTCGGGTGAATTATCAATTCAATGAATCATTCGGGTTTAAGCTCTTGGGCCAGTACAACGATTTCAGCAATTCATTTACATTTCAGCCCTTGCTGACTTACCAGCCCAGTCCATTTACAATCTTCTATATTGGTTCATCCCAAAACCAATCGGTGAATACCTTATCCGTGGATGCGATCAACAATGGTCAGTTGAAGAGCCGGCAATACTTTCTGAAATTCCAATACTTATTCAATTAAGTCTCTCTAAAAGCCGGGGCTGAGTCGTCACACTGCCCTTCAAGATGATGCCCCGGTTTTTTTCGATCTTTAGATTTCCATTTCTGTCCCCTAACTTCCGGTAATTTAAAACAGGAGGTTAAATTGAAATTGTCGCGTCTTTTTACTGCCACTACTCTGGCACTTTTATTATTATTTCCAGTTCAGACTTTTGCCAAGTTAAATAAAAAGGATGTGCAGAGATCCATTGAGAAACGGGCCAAGGAATACGAAAAAATTGCCAAGTCCATTTGGAATTGGGCTGAAGTGGGGTACCAGGAAGAAAAAAGTTCAGGACTCCTGAAAAAGACTTTATCCGATGAAGGCTTTAGTATCGAATCCGGTGTGGCTGAGATACCCACGGCCTTTGTGGCGGAGTTTGGATCAGGGAAACCTATCATCGGTATTTTAGCGGAATTTGATGCCCTCCCAGGTATTTCACAAGATGTGGCCACGGAACGAAAACCCATTATTGACGGTGGTGCCGGCCATGCCTGCGGCCATCATTTATTTGGAACCGCCTCAACGGCGGCGGCCATTGCAGTGAAAGATTATTTAAAGAAAACTGGCCAAAAAGGCACCATTCGTCTCTACGGTACACCGGCAGAAGAAGGGGGCTCCGGAAAAGTGTATATGGTCCGGGCCGGCCTTTTTGATGATGTGGATGTGGTCCTCCATTGGCACGCCGGGGACCGAAATGCTGCCAGTCCTTCAACTTCTATGGCCAACCGCTCAGCCAAATTCCGCTTTCATGGATATTCTGCCCACGCTGCCGGCGCGCCTGAGAAAGGACGATCATCCCTGGACGCAGTGGAAGCTATGAACCATATGGTGAACCTCATGCGTGAACATATTCCAGATGGATCTCGAATTCATTATGTCATCACACGTGGTGGGAATGCGCCCAATGTGGTACCCGATTATGCAGAGGTCTTTTATTACGTCCGTGATTTCAATGTCGATATCCTGGAGGATATTTGGGCCCGTGTGGTGAAAGCGGCTGAAGGGGCGGCCTTGGGGACGGAGACGCGCATGGAATATGAAATCATTCATGGCAACCGCCCTGTATTGGCGAATGAGGTGACCCAAAAAATCATGTATGATAATTTGGTGTCAATCGGTGGTGTAAAATATACAAGCCAGGAAAAAGAATTTGCGGAACAGATTTACAAAACACTCAGGTCACCGGATAAAGAAATTTCTTCAGCCGCCACGATTCAACCCTACAAATTCAATAAAGGAAAGGGCTCTACTGATGTGGGGGATGTAAGTTGGATGGTCCCCACAGCAGGATTACGAACTGCGACTTGGGTTCCCGGAACTTCGGCCCATACATGGCAGGCCGTTGCGGCGGGCGGCATGGGTATCGGCATGAAAGGCATGATGAACGCCGCTAAAACAATCGCCGGAACGGCCGTGGACCTGTACAACAACCCGGAAGCAGTGAAGAATGCAAAAAAGGAATTGTTAGAACGACGGGGACCGAAGTTTAATTATTACTCACTTCTTGGAGATCGGGAACCACCATTGGATTACAGAAAATAACTTTGCTGCAGTATTTCAGAAAATCTTTATTCTGTTGTCTGTTCCCGATTATTGCGATTTCATGCGATTCAGGGAAAGGGGCTAAAACGGCCAGCCTGACCATTGACTACAATGAACACGTTCGACCCATCCTTAATAATAACTGTATTGCCTGCCATGGCGGTGTGAAGAAATTGGCCGGTGTCAGTTTTTTATTCGAAGAAGAAGCTCTTGCCGAAAGTAAAAATGGCAACCGTGTCATCATTCCCGGTGATGCGGCCAACAGTGAACTCATCGCCCGGGTGACCCATCACGACCCCGATGATCGTATGCCCATGGATGCGGATCCATTGACCGCTGAAGAAATTAATATTTTAACACAGTGGATTAACGAGGGCGCCGAGTGGAAGGACCATTGGGCCTTCATCCCCCCTGAATCAAAATCACCCCCGGAAGTGGATAATGAAAAATGGGTAATAAATCCCATTGATCAATTTATCCTCGCGAGGCTCGAGGATGAAGGACTGACCCCATCCCCGGAAGCGGATAAAGCAACTCTCCTAAGAAGGATCAACCTGGACATTACCGGGTTGCCGCCAACAAAAGCAGATTGTGACCTGTTTTTAAATGATAATTCTCCTGAAGCCTATGAAAAATTGGTGGATCGCCTTTTGGCCTCTCCCCGATTCGGGGAACACTGGACATCCATGTGGCTGGATCTGGCTCGCTATGCCGATTCCAAGGGCTATGAAAAGGACGCCCACCGCGAAATGTGGAAATACAGAGATTGGTTGATTGATGCCTTTAATGCTGATATGCCCTTTGATGAATTTACTATCCAACAACTGGCTGGAGATATTCTTCCGAATCCAACTAATGATCAGATCATCGCCACCGCTTTCCATCGGAATACCATGAATAATGATGAGGGTGGCACTGACGATGAAGAATTCAGGGTAGCCGCTGTTATTGACCGCGTCAATACCACTTGGGAAGTTTGGCAGGGAATGTCATTCGGTTGTGTCCAGTGCCACAGTCACCCCTACGATCCCTTCAGGCATGAGGAATACTACAAGTTTTACTCCTTTTTCAACCAGACGGCCGATACGGATAAGCCCACGGATGAACCGGTCATTGATGTGTACACCAAGGAGGAAGAATCCAAAATTGCCCTGATCAGATCCTGGATCAGTGAGAATAAGGTGAATCCCCATTGGGGGGCACAATTGTCAAAAAAAGAAACGGAATTGGATAGCATTAAGGCAACCACCCTCCCGATCATGAAAGAATTAGCAGGGGATGAACGCAGGGAAACAACCATTTTCAATCGGGGCAATTGGCTGGACAAGGGCCGGAAAGTGGAAAGTGGGGTACCCGCTTCCATGCCGCCTATGAAACAGACTGAAGATCTAGATCGGCTTGCTCTGGCAAAATGGCTGGTCTCAGGTGAAAATCCCCTAACTGCCCGGGTGACAGTGAACCGGATTTGGGCCCGTTTGTTTGGACGGGGAATTGTAGAAACCCTGGAAGATTTTGGCTCTCAGGGGTCGCCACCCATCCACCCGGAATTACTCGATTGGCTGGCCTTGCAGTTCCGGGGTGAACTGGATTGGCGGATGAAACCCCTGATAAAAATGATGGTCTCCTCATCTACCTACCGCCAGTCTTCAAGAGTGACGCCTGAAAAAATGGAAAAAGACCCGAATAACTATTTACTGGCCCGGGCGCCGCGGATTCGCCTAAGCGCCGAACAGATACGAGATCAAGCCTTGGCGGTGTCGGGACTGCTGAGTGATAAAATTTATGGTCCCAGTGTTAAACCATTTCAGCCGGCCGGCGTATGGCAGGTAGTCTATAATGGCGTGAATTGGGAAAAATCTGCTGGAGAAAATGCCCATCGCCGGGGCCTCTACACCTATTGGCGCAGGACAAGCCCTTATCCATCCATGATGAGTTTTGACAGTCCCAGCCGGGAATTTTGTGTGAACCGGCGCATCAATACCAATACACCCTTGCAGGCACTGGTCACTTTGAATGATCCTGTTTACATTGAAGCGGCCAATGCGCTGGCATCTTTCAGTTCGGAAGGAAATTTGGATCAGCAAATCACAGAAGTATTTGAACGGGCCTTGCAGCGGAAACCCACATGGACAGAGGTGGACATACTCAAAAATGTCTATACGGAAGCGGCCATAAGTTTGAAAGAATCCTTTGAAGATTCGGCCGGGAATAATCCCGGTGAATCACTGGGAACGCCCATGGCTGTGGTGGCCAATGCGATTTTAAATTTGGATGAATTCCTGACGAGGCAGTAGTATCCATGAATAAGTATTTAGAGGCTTACCAGAAACAAATCGAATTTGAAACGCGCCGGCACTTTTTAAAAAAGTGCACGACCGGATTGGGCGCCATTGCCTTGGCCTCGTTGACAGGATGCGGGAAAAAAGTCGGTAATGGTTTAGATAAACTGGTAGACCTTGGTAAGCCTCTCTTAGCAAAACCAGCCATGTTTGCACCCAAGGCAAAACGGGTGATTTATTTGCATATGGCCGGGGCGCCCTCCCAATTAGAATTATTTGACTATAAACCAGCTTTGCAAAAATTGGACGGGCAGGATTGCCCCCAATCTCTGTTGGAAGGAAAACGGTTTGCCTTCATTGAAGGGACACCAAAAATGTTGGGCCCTCTCTACCCCTTTAAGCAGTATGGCGACTCTGGGGCTTGGGTATCGGATCGGATGCCACATTTTTCAGGTATTGTTGATGAAGTGAGTTTTTTAAAAGCCATGCATACCGATGAATTTAATCATGCCCCGGCCCAACTCCTTCTTCACACAGGATTTTCCCGCTTGGGCAGACCCAGTATAGGATCCTGGGTGGCTTATGGTCTCGGTTCGGAAAATGAAAATTTACCTGCCTTTATCGTCCTCGTTTCGGGTGGTAAAACACCCAGCGCAGGGAAAAGTATTTGGGGCAGCGGATTCCTGCCCTCCATTTACCAAGGTGTGCAGTGTCGCAGCCAGGGTGATCCTGTCATGTACTTATCAGACCCAAAAAACTTGAACCGGAGCTTGAAAGAAAAAATGATCAGGGGTATCAATAAACTGAACGAAAAGCATTTTAAGGAAGTGGGGGACCCGGAAACACTGACGCGAATTTCTCAATATGAAATGGCCTTTAAAATGCAGATGTCGGTGCCGGAAGCTATGGATATTTCCAAGGAACCGGAATATGTTCATCAAATGTATGGAACGGCGCCGGGGAAATCCTCTTTTGCCAATAACTGTGTTTTAGCCCGCCGATTGGCGGAACGGGGCTGCCGGTTTATTCAACTCTATCATTGGGGTTGGGATGGCCACGGCGCCGATGCGAATGAAGCATTAGACATGGGATTCAAAGACCGCTGTCGGGAAGTGGACAAAGCTATGACTGCCCTGATTTTGGATTTGAAACAGCGGGGAATGCTGGAAGAAACACTGGTGGTTTGGGGCGGAGAATTTGGCCGGACCCCCATGCGTGAAAACCGCGGCGGCAAAGAAATGGTATATAAAGGCCGGGACCATTTGCTGGATGCCTTTACGATTTGGATGGCCGGGGGCGGCGTCAAACCCGGCATCACTCATGGAGAAACAGATGAGATCGGTTATCATGGGGTAGCGGGGAGAACCCATATCCACGATTTACAGGCTACCATCCTCCACCTTCTCGGTCTGGACCATGAAGAATTGATCTACCATTTCCAGGGACGACCTTACCGACTAACGGATGTCTCCGGACATGTGATAAAGGATATCTTGGTTTAAGAAAACGATGCCTGAATTATCACCACTCATCAACCATCCCATCGTCCAATTGATTGGCCGGTTTCATCCATTAGTCATTCATTTACCCATTGGTTTTCTTATCATTGCCTTTATCATGGAATGGGTGAGTTATTTCGATCCGGGCCGAAAAGCTTATCTGAAACAATCAGTCCCATTTATTTTAATTCTGGGATTTATCAGCGGTGTCTTAGCTATTATCACAGGATTTTTCCTATCCCGGGGCGGTGGCTATGAATTAGAAGCGGTATCATCCCACCAATGGGCGGGCATTACCACTACCTTGCTCACATTGGTGACATTTATTTTTCGGCACAAGAAAACCTATTTACCCCTTTTTACAGTAACAATTTTGAGCATTTTTATCTCCGGACACTTGGGTGGTGAACTCACCCATGGAAAAGGGTTCATCACCCAGGGTTTGGAAGAGCCCGGTGTGGGATCAATGGGGGAGATGGACGTTGCGGAGATGGCGTTATATTCCCATGTGATTTCTCCAATATTTGAAACCAACTGTCAAAGCTGCCACAATGCAACAAAGTTTAAGGGTGAATTGAGCCTGGATAGTTATGAAACCATTCTCACCGGCGGGGTCAGTGGAGAAATTTTAGTGAAGGGTGATGCATCTGCCAGTGAAATCATTCGTCGGATTTCACTGCCGGAGAACCATGACGATGCTATGCCGCCGGAAGGTAAAAAAAGGCTGGATCCCAATGAGATTGAATTGCTCAAAATCTGGATCAATTCGGGCCTGCCGAAAGATGTGTTGGTTGCCGATCTTGATCCCGACTTTGGTATGTTGGCGGTTGTGCAAAAAATGGAATCCCGGAAACTGGACTTGGCTAAACCCCAATTTGCAGATGTACCGGCAGTATCCCCGAAAAAAATTGGTGAACTCGTCAAGGCAGGGTTTACGGTTACCCCCATCGCCGCGGATTATCCCCAACTGCAGGTTTCCTACTTCAACCGGCAGGATACCCTGAACCAAAGAAAAATCAACCTCCTGAAAACGGTGAAAAAACAAGTGGTATGGTTGGATATTTCCGGTGCCAACATATTGGACTGGCGATTTGTTTCCGAATTGAAAAATTTAGTTCGTCTGCATTTAAAAAATACATCTGTATCCGACAAAGATCTTCAATATCTCAAGGCGGAAAACCTGGAGCACCTGAACCTGTTCAACACCAATATATCCAAAAAATCTTTGGGAAAGATTGCCTCGTTCATGAAACTGAAATCATTGTTTGTGGGGGAGACGGGCATAACGACTGAGCACGTCACAACCTTAATAAATGACCGCCCGGGGTTATACGTAAATACTGGGGATAGAAAGGAATCCCTGTTGAAAGAAGCGGTTTTACCCCAGCCGAGTTTTGACACCAACCTGAGTTTTATTGAGAAACCGACGCCCTTAAAATTGCATTCAACGATTAAAGGTGTGGTTTATTTTTATTCATTCAAAGGTGAGGAATCCCCTGGGAATTGGAAAAAATTGGATGGGGAAACCATTACCATTGACCGGACTACTGAAATCCATGTGTTTGCCCGAAAAGCGGGGTGGCAACCTTCAGAGGTATTAGAACATGCTGTCTTTTATCGAACGCAACCATTTACCGATGTGATATTGTCCCCGGAACCGAGTGGAAAATATCCGGGGAAAGGGGCCTTATCCGTGAATGACCAAAACCTGGGTTCAAGGAGTTATGATGACGGTTCCTGGCTCGGTTATGAAGGAAAGGATGCGGAAGTCACCCTGGACCTGGTACAGGAAACAGAGGTCAAAAAAGTATCATTGAATATACTGAATGACAGTAATTATTGGATTTTTCCACCACCCAAAATAGCGGTATTTTCTTCCTTGGATGGAAAAAGCTATACAGTCATTGGGGGCCATGAGCAACCGGCGCCCCAACCAGAAGATAAAAATATGAAGCAGACCATCAGCCTTGAAATCGAAAATAAAAAAGCACGCTTTCTAAAATTGAAGATCGCCAACCTGGGGCAATGCCCGGACTGGCATCCCGGGAAGGGGAAAAAGGCCTGGCTATTTTTCAATGAGGTGATTGTCGAATGAAAGTGGCCCTTTTCGGCGGGACGGGATTTGTCGGCTCTTATGTAACTGACGAATTGATCGCATCGGGGTATACACCCAGAGTCCTTGTACGAGAAGGTAGTGAAAACAAACTATCTCAAGCTGAAAAATGTGAAATAGTGATCGGGGATTTATCCGATGAAAAGGCCGTCACTGAAACAATTGTCGGTACTGATGCAGTCATTTACTTAGTCGGTATCATACGTGAATTTCCAAGAAAGGGAATCACCTTTGAGGACCTCCATTTTATAGGGGCCAGGAATTGTATGGGTTTGGCGGTTGAAAAAGGTGTGAAACGGTTCATTCTCATGAGCGCTAACGGCGTGAAAATGGATGGGACGGATTATCAAAAAACCAAATTCCTGGCGGAACAGGTTTTGAAAAACACTGCTTTGGATTGGACCATCTTCCGGCCTTCCCTCATTTTTGGTGATCCCCGCGGCGGAGGCAGACCGGAATTCTGTTCCCAGTTGAAAAAGGATATGCTGAGCATGCCCATACCGGCACCCTTATTTTTTGAAGGATTGATCCCCAAAAATGCAGGTGAATTTTCCATGTCCCCAATCCATGCTGCCGATGTAGCCAAGTGTTTTGCAAAGTCAATTGACCAGGAAGCATCCATTGGAAAAACTTTTGAACTGGGAGGCGAAGCCACCTTCACATGGAAAGCATTGATTGATATGATTGCCGCAGCGTACGGGAAAAAGAAATGGAAAATACCTGCGCCGGCAATTGGGGTCAAAATGGCGGCCGCAATCTTAGACCGTTTCGACTGGTTCCCCATTTCACGGGACCAACTCACCATGCTCTTAGAAGGAAATACCTGCAGTGGATCGAAGGCATTTCAAAATTTTAATATTGATCCGATCCCCTTTTCAGCAGAAAATCTTGAATATTTGAATTCATAAAATCAGTGTATTTACAAATGACAAAAACAGGTATATTACTCTTCACAATGTTCACCTCTTTATTTAGCATGTCAGCCGATACATTAAAGGTCGGTGATATGGCCCCCGACTTTACCCTCCTATCCCAGAATAAAAAAAAGGTCACGCTGAAAGATTACCGCGGGAAAAGGGTCGTAGTTTATTTCTTCCCCAAAGCGGATACGCCCGGATGAATCAAGGAAGCGTGCGGGTTCCGCGATGCATTCGGAGAATATGAAAAAGCGGGTATTTCCGTTTTGGGAATCAGTTATGATTCGCCCAAATCCTTATTGGCCTTCAAAAGAAAGTACAACTTGCCCTTCATCTTGTTGTCCGACCGGAACAAGGAAGCGGCTACAGCCTATGGATCCAAAAGCAAGTTTTGGGCCAAGCGCCACACTTTTGTTATTGATAAAAATGGCAGGATTGAAAAAATATATAAGAAAATGAATGTCAATACGCACGCGGGGGAAATTCTTGACGACATCTTGGGTAAAAAGTAGTTTATTTATAATTCTCCTGGGATGGTTGAACGCCCAGGAAACAAATCAAATTCACGGCTTCATTACCGATAAAAGTTCTGGTGAGGCCCTCATCGGGGCCAATGTATACCTGTCCGGAACAGATCAGGGAACGGCCACCAATTTCGACGGTTATTTTGTGGTCAGTGAAATTCCTTCCGGGGATTATGAAGTGGTCATTTCTTACCTGGGATACGATACGGAGAAAAAGGAAATATCTCTCACCGGTGGAGAGGACAGGGAACTGTCCGTGGCCTTGGAAATAATCCCCATTGAAATGCGTGCCATTGAAGTCACCGGTGAAGAACTTGAGCGACGGGTGAATATCCAGATCAGCCGTAATACCCTGAATATGCGCCAGCTCAAAAATGTACCCCAGCTTGGAGAAGCGGATTTATTCAGGACACTCCAAAGCCTGCCCGGGGTTCTCACTGAATCTGAATTCAGTACAGGGTTGGTAATCCGCGGCGGTAACTCAGATCAAAACTTGATTTTGTTGGATGGAATTACCGTTTACAATCCATCCCATGTGGGGGGACTTTTTTCAAATTTTATTGTGGATGCGATTAAAGAGGCAGATTTGTTGAAAGGCGGCTTCAATGCAGAATACGGCGGCAGACTTTCCGCCGTCCTCAACGTCCGCAGCCGGGAAGGGAACCGGAATAAATTCAACGGGAAAGGGTCCATTTCACTTCTTTCAGCCCAGACCACTTTAGAAGGGCCTATCGGCAAGGGCGCCTGGCTTATGTCTGCCCGGCGCACTTATTTTGACAAGGTTTTCAAGGGGACCAGTTTTCATTTCCCCTATTATTTCTATGACCTCCAGGGACATGTCTTCCAGGACATTGGGAAGAATGACCGTATTTCCCTATCCTTTTATTCCGGGAAGGATGATCTATTCTGGGATGAATTATTGCTCAAAGGCCAATGGGGGAATCACACCATCAGCACCAATTACCGCAAATTCTTCAACACCAAACTGGTGTCCAACTGGCTGTTGGCCAAAAGCCGTTTCAACATCTTTTTTGGTCTGGGGGGTGAATCGGGGATCAATGAAGAGGATTATATTGATGATTTAACATTCCGTTCCGATTGGACATGGTTTGCCTCACAGGATGTGCAAGTGCGTTTCGGTGGCGAAATGAAAGATCTGGATTTTGTGTACAGCAGTAGTTTTTTAGACAGCACCATTTTTGATACGCGAACCCATCCGAAGGAAGGTGGCGCCTATGCCAAAATGAAATACTGGATGACGCCCAGACTTATGCTGGAGCCGGGACTGCGCGTGAATTATTATGATAAAGCACAGAAAAACATTTTTATTGATCCCCGCTTCGGGTTGAAATATTTACTGACGGAAGACCGCTACATCAATTTTTCCGCCGGTGTTTATCACCAATTCATGGAAACGATCCAGGATGATTTTAATCCCAAGATCCTGGATGCATGGTTCGCCATCGATTCCTCCGTGACGCCCGCATCGGCCAACCAAGTGGTTTTGGGGTATGAGGAATATTTTGGGCCCTCCTACCATGTTCAGGTCGAGACCTATTATAAGGAAATGAAAAATTTACTCACCTTTGTGGACGAACGCTCCACGGTTGATGAGATCATATCTGATGAAACATTGGATGATCTGGTTGACGTGGGTGACGGGTATGCCTACGGATTTGAATTATTTTTTGAAAAACGATTGGGTCGTTTAAACGGATGGGCCTCTTACGCCTGGTCCCTGGCGCGCAAAAAATTCAAGGGGGATGAGTATTATACCAATTGGGACAGGCGCCATGTATTCAATATTATCGGCAATTACAGGCTCAACCCCAAATGGGATATCAATGCCAAGTGGACCTTTCAGACCGGGCAGCCTTATACACCAATCCTCGGTTATTACATTGAAAAAGTGCCTGATGCTTCCCAGCAGATTTACCGCACCATTCCGGGTACGCGAAACGGCGGGCGATATCCCCTCTACCATCGGTTGGATTTGGGTGCTGTATGGCATACACAAGTGAAGGGCAGGAAAATGGATGTTTTCATCCAGATCGTCAATACCTATTGGCGGAAGAATGTTTTTCGATATGCTTACCGCTTTGGCAGTACACTCAATGGCGTGGATGACGATGGGGATAAAAAAATTGACGAAGAGGATGAAGGCCGCCCTCAGCGCGGCGTCATCAATGGGCTGCCGATCATCCCCAGTATAGGAGTGACTTTTGAATTTTAAAGGACACATTTTATTAGGAATTATATCCATCTTTTTGTTTTCATCCTGTGAGCCTGTAGATGACGCGGTCAAGTATGAAGAAAAGGTGGTTGTCTTTGGGAATTTGAAAGCCTTTGAAGGCTTGTTAGATACCATCTATGTGTCACGGTCTTATCAAATTGATCAACCCCATGAAGCTGAAGCCAACTGGATTACTGATGCAGAAGTGTATATTCGGAATGGGTCAAAATTGTATCCTTTTAAGACCTTTACAAACTATCCAGGAAGATACACGCTTTTTAGGCAAAGAGGTGAGGTAACTCCAAATGAAACATATGAATTATCCGTCAAATGGAACGGGCACGACTTGAGTTCTAAAACGGTAATTCCCGGCAATTTGCATATTCATTCCATAAAATCCACCGATTACCAGTGCGATGGCGAGCAAGTTACGATTGACTCGATTAATCTGTATTTAGAAGAAAATACAAGGGCAGAAATTTGGCAAGCTTTGATCACAAAAGATTTCTCAAAGATAAAAATGGATACGGTCGTTTATAAGGAGGGCAGTTGTTATACGACCAGTTTTGCTTCTATCCCCATGTTTGTCATAAAGTGGGAGGCGGAGAGTGATCCCGGGATGATGCGGCTAGTCAGTCATGCCCTGGAAGATGATCCGGTGAATGCGATTGTGGATACATCCTTGTCAGCCCATATTTTTAAAGGACATATGATGGTGAATAGCGAGGGACAGCATTACTGGCCAAACCCGATTGTTTGGCACTTGAGCCAACAATACTTAGATTTTGGCTGGCTGTCGTTTAATTATTCCGGCGTCCATTTGATCGAAATCCAGGTGGCCGATGAATCCTTCAGGAAATATTACAAAGGATTTCCCCTTGGCCCGCCCCAAAATCAATACATCCTCCCGGAAAGTAATATTGAAGGCGGATATGGCTTGTTTTCATCCACCCATTCAAAATACTTTTTTGTCTATGTAAAAACGGAAAAATAATGAAAAAACTGATCTTTGTGTTATTTATAATCATTGGATGTAAAAACAGTGGAACCAAAAACCCGAAAGGATTCCAGACAGAAAATGTTATTCTGATCACCTTGGATGGGGTCCGCTGGGAGGATGTATTCTCTGGGGCCGATAAGGAGATTGTCCAGGACACCTTGTTCGTGAAGGATGTGGAAAAAACATCCGCTGAATTTTGGTTTGATGATTATAGCCAAAGGCGGGAAACGGTTTTTCCATTTATTTGGAATACCATTGGGGAACAAGGACAAATCTATGGGAACCAGGAGAAGGGCAGTGTCATGCGCCTAGTCAATCCTTATTGGATTTCCTATCCCGGTTACAGCGAAATCCTCGTCGGTTTCAATGATGATAGTTTATCCAGCAATGCGAAAGAGTGGAATCCCAATATTAATGTGCTTGAATTTTTAAACGAACAGGATAAGTTTAAAAACGGGGTCGCGGCCTTTGCTTCCTGGGACGTGTTTGACTGGATCATCAATAACCAGCGTAACCACTTTACGATTAATTCCGGCGGATTCCCTTTTGAAGACAGCCTCCTGACGCCAAAACAGCGCTGGCTGAATGCCTTCATTGCCGATGTGCCGTCTCCATGGTATGGCACGGCGGTTCGATGGGATGCCTTTACTTTTGAATACGCCTTTGAATATTTAAAGCTGAATAAGCCCCGTGTACTGTATATCGCCTTTGATGAGACGGACGAATTTGCCCACCAGGGAAATTATGATAAATACTTGTCTGCCGCCCGGCGGCTGGACGGCTACATCGCCCAGATTTGGGATTGGTTTCAGTCGAAGGAAATGTATCGGGATAAAACCACTTTAGTCATCACCACAGATCATGGTCGTGGCGCTCATGAAGGGGGAACCTGGCGCCATCATGGCAATGAAGTGCCCGGCGCTGAATTTACCTGGGCGGCTGTGATTGGTCCGGATACGGCCCCATTGGGCGAGGTGACGGATGTTGATACAATTGCTACGAATCAGATTGCAGCAACAATTACCCATTTACTGGGCTATGATTATGAAAGTACCCGGGAAGTGGGAGAGGTGATTGGCTCCATGGTTGGTAGCAGGGGAGAATAATCGTTTTTTATAACACACCCTTGGGCTGCGTCAAAGCCCCTCTCCCGCCTAAGTGAAAGCTCCGGACGGGTAAACGAGAGATTCTGCGTTTACGATGCAATAGAAATATGCCCCAATTTTGGATTAAAAGGGGTCTGGTTTTTTTAATTCACCCACCGCAATATGAATCAACTTTCAAACAATCAGCATGACTTCTCTATGTGTCCGTTTTTTTTATTGCAAGAACAATGCTAAAAGAGTCTCATCCTGGTATAGTATAATGAGTACCTTAAATATTATCCGGAATAAAATCTTGGCCAGGATGTTTGCAGTAGCCAAAAGAAAAACACCTTACGTAGTTTTGGGTTATTGTGCAGCCTGACTTTTTACTTGGTTAATCCTTAGAATACGGGCAGGCCAACACCTTCGGTGGCACTACTCTCTAAACGGGACTTTTTACATTATTTTAATTGATACGCAGTCTCAATATTGATAAATTCTGGCATGTATGTATGCATTTGTAACAGCGTAAACGATAAACAAATCCGCCGGGAAGTCCGCGAAGGCCGGGGCAGAATCTCTCAATTAAAGCAAAACCTGGGTGTCGGAACCCAGTGCGGTCAATGTGTTAATCATGCCCGAGAGGTTGTTTTTGAAGAAACACCCATCTCCGAATTTTTAAACCAACCCCTGACTGGTTCAGATAAAATTTCAATTTGACCTTTTTAATTGTTCATTTTAATGTAAACGATTCTCAATATCATAAATCCTAATATATCGTAACTTAGCCTTGAATTAGTTCTTCCATTTCGGATATATTCCCCTAACCGAAATCATCCCAAAAGGAGGGATTATGCAAGGCGATAAAAAGGTAATCCAACACCTCAATACGGTTCTGAAGAATGAATTGACGGCCATTAACCAGTATTTTTGTCATGCCAAGATGTATGACAACTGGGGATTGGAAGAGTTAGCCGAAAAAGAGAAAAAAGAATCCATTGATGAAATGAAGCACGCCGATGATCTGATTGAGCGCATTTTATTTCTCGAAGGCCTACCCAATCTCCAGGATTTAGGCAAACTGTATATCGGTGAAGATACCAAAGAAATGCTGGAATGCGACCTGAGATTGGAAATGGAATCGGCGCCCACGTTGAGAGACGCAGTTGAATACAGTGAATCCATCAAAGATTATGTATCCAGAGATCTGTTCCAGGATATCCTGGAAGAAGAAGAAGAGCATATTGACTGGCTGGAAACTCAATTAGACCTGATCGATCGCATTGGACTGGAAAATTACCAGACGGAAAAAATGAGCTAAAGAATTTTTCTTTAGTGAGAAAAGCCCTATCCCACAGCATGCGGGATGGGGCTTTTTTATTTTAATACTATTTGAAAAATAACTAATAAAATCATTGCTTGGTCTTTACTACAAAGAGGGCAGGCGGTCACCCAATATTTTTCAGGATTCAGGATGAAAGTAATTATTTATATACAACCACCCCTAACTTTTGCCAAAATGGACTATTAATGAAATGAGATCCCCATCTCTTAGAGGAGGGGACATTGGGGTGGTGGTTAATGAATAAAAAACGCCTGGAGAAAGGTGCTGATTCATGTTTTTTTGGTGAGAAATATTATAAATCTCAGAGACTTCCTAAACAGTCATCATTTTCAATTTGTTCCCGCTTGTGATTTTCCCCATTACCAAATCAGTAGATTAGAAAATTAATCCTATTTTTTTGATTAATCTTTATCCCAAATTAGGGTGTACGCACACCATGGACCCACACCAACTGTCCACCCAAAAATGCCGTAAAAGAAACAATAATGACTAAAAGAATCAGAAAAGCTAAAGCGAGGACATCAATTCGCCTGTCTTCCATATTTTTAAAGAATAAATATATCCATGAGAGGAAAAGAACTATGGAACCCCAAGTGACGATATTACCCATCAGTTCATGGCGGTTCATCATCTCGAGTATTTCGGCAGAATAACCCACTTGCCCGGCGCGGGCTGCTTCCCGTTCTCCCGTCAATGAGGAGAAAATAGAAAATATGGCTGACATTCCCAGAAGCCACATCCCAATGACACGGCACATCCAGTATGGCCGCCACAATTGAATTGCATGAAGTATCAGAGCCCCATACAAAAATGCTATGGGAAAGTGTACGATAGCCGGATGGAGGGGGAGATTCATGGAAAAAGTTAGTAAAAAAAATGATTTGAGGTTACATTTCATTCAACCAAAGAGGAAATAATCATGTTAAGAAAAATAATTCCACCTGCTTTGATTCTTATATCCTGTATTCTATTCGCCCAAGAAGTGTCAGAAGCCAAACTGGACACTTTAATCCAAAACCAAGACCAAATGCTGGAAAACCAAGAAGAGATTATAGCAAATACAAAATTTGTGGATAACCTGGCCGGGAAATCATTTGGCGTAGAAATAAACCCATTTCGTCTCTTAAACCCAGAAAAAACTGATTATACAGGCGGTTTCTCCCTTTTTAATGTGAACCCCAATGCGGAGATTGCTTTTCCAGTTGTATATAATAAAACAGAAGTGAATTATGAGTCGGAGACGGGTGAATCGTCCTATGATTTCACTGAGTTTTCAATCGATGGAATCTACCGCTTTTTCCTGGGCCAGCGGCGTCATGGTTATTATATCAGCACCGGCGCCCGCTACTCCTATCTCAACGGGATGACACATGATGGTTCTGTGTTAGGGCTGTTATACAATACAAAAGGTATAGAATCCGAAAACAGGTTTGGTGTCAGTTTTGGGGTGGGTTACCGTATCTATGGCCGCAAGGGTTTCTATTGGGGCGCCAGTTTATACCTTGGCCGATACCTGACGAAAAGTCAACACAACTTTGTGGGGAAAGACATTTTCCAGTCCGGGAAGAATAAGACCTTTTATGCGTTTGAATTACTAAAATTTGGGAAGGCCTTTTAGACTGAAAAAAGCCACCTTTGCGGATGGCTTTTCACGCTTGCTCATCGTCTATCTGCGTTGCACTACGATAGACAAGTAGCTCACGCTTGATTGGGCTTGCCAATCGTCTA